>JBDNHN010000544.1:0-2506 GCA_041688725.1 Gillisia sp. | reverse complement strand
CCTGAAAGTGCTTCAACGTCTTCAAAAAAGGCTTTAGGGGGATAGTGATATCCACATTTTTGTAATCTGCTGCATATGCCTACGGTTTCATCTAAATATTCTTTTAACTCAAGGTCTATATAGCGTGTGAAAACGCTTTTCTTCCCACACGCAGGACAATAATATCTGTTTTTTGATGATTTATAAGGTTCTAAAATGAATCTAAATTCTGACATAAATTGTTCCTTTTACTAAAGCATTAACTACATTATCTACATAGAGTGTAGGTAGTGTAGATAATGCTATAGGTCTTTAATCTTTTTTTTCAGCATATACAATCATCCCGGTACTGGCTCTTTTCATTTCAAAACCTCCAGCTGACAATCTACTGGAGAAATTTTTACTTGAACAAGGTCTATTATTATTTTCAATACAATAGTTCTTATACTCACCAAATAATGCCATTAACCTTACCTCATTAATAAGTGAGATTTCATAATTATTATCGTCTATGAAACACATTACCGAATCACTTTCTCTCCTGAACCTTTTCGCTTCCTTCTCAACTATTGAGCTGGGTGTAAATCCTTTATTATTTAATAGACGATTCATTCCTATCAAAATCCAGTTAAAAACCCCTGGTAATTCATCTTTAATTATTTTTGTTGACAGGTTTAGGTCTTGGTTTTCATCTTTAATTTCTACCCTACAAGGGACGATGAGAAAGCGCCTAAAGAATGCATGTGTATGTTCTATGTCGGTTGGCAGTTCATTACAATTAAACATTAAACGTGCGTAATTCTCCATTATATAAGAAGTTTTATAAACAGGCCGCACATCGATGGGTTCCTTAGAAACAAGTTTTTTAAACATCTCAGATTGAACACTAGTACTTGTTTCACTACAATAATTAATCAGTTTGTCTTCAATCATTGCTCTCGAATCTTTATCCTTTGTAAGACTTTCTAAGCTATAATTTGTAAGGTTTTCATTACCTAAAAGTGCACTTATTGTATCGAATATTACGCTTTTACCATTAGAACCCGTTCCGTATAAAAATAAAGCCTTTTCAAGTTTTAATACCTTGTTTGCAATAAATATGGAACCCAGGTACTCTGCGATGATATTTTGTAATTCAATTTCTGGTAAAACTTCATTCAAAAAATCAGTATAAAGTTTTGGTGTAGCTTCCGGATCGTATTGAAACGGTAATTGATAAGTAAGAAAATCTTCCTTTTTAAAATCTCTTAATTTTTGAGTTTCGCCGTTGATTTCAAATGTTCCATTTTGCAAATTTATTAGAGTGACATCGTTTTCAGTTTGAACTGTTTTAAGCCATCCTTCTGCCTCAAATTGTTTGTAAAGATCTTCCTTGAATTTAAAGAATTTTGCTTCGAATTTATCAACTCCCATTTCTAAGGCCGCTTCTCCAAGGAAATGTCTAAATTCATTCTCTTTGACTGTTTCCCAGAACTCTGAATTATAAAGGTATATTTTGCTATTTCTAAATATGATGTCTAGATCTAATTCCCTAGATTTTTCTAAGACAAATTGTATAGTTAAAACCAAATAGTGTTTTCGAGGTAAAGGCTTATCATCATCTTCAAAATCTGCTTCCCCTTTATAATCTTTCTCTTCTAAGTTTTGAAGAATAAATTGTAAAAGTGATGGAATTGATTTTTTTGATATTAATTTTTCTGATTCTTCTGCTAAATCATCGCAATTGATACTTGGTTGCGTTTTATTGATTACATTTGACATTGTATTATATTTTTGTCCGTTTAATAATGGACGTTAATAAATTTGGCTTCAAAATTGACTTGGCGGTTATTTTGAAGCTCTTTTGTTTGATTTAAGCAGGATGTTTTCAATATCAGATCTTTTAAATCTTACTCTGTTGCCAATCTTGTAGGCGTGGATTATTCCTTCTTTAGTCCAGTTGTGAATTGTGACCAGGGATACACCTATAAGTTCCGAGACCTCTTTTCTGGTAATCCAGATGGTGGGTTCTTTTGGAGTGAAGTTTTTGGAAAGTTCCTGTAGCTGTTTCTCCACACCTTCCAAGATTTCTGCTTTGAATTGTTCCGATGTGACACCGTGAACTTGAGTGATGTTTTTGCTCATAATTATTTCTTTTAATTAAAATTATATGAGCAAATGTAGGAGGTGCTTTAGCTTATGATTGTTGGGTAAATGTAGGATGAGTGTAGGGTGTATGACGGATTTTATATCTTAAACTTTTAACTAAAAGCGACTTACACTATATTTTTTATTAAAATTTTTTTCTATATCTTTTAAAAAAGCAACTTCTTCATTATTATAAGTGGTCCGAAAATCTATTTCGGAAAATTTTACTTGATATTCCTCTTTGAGGAATCGGACAAAGCTTATTTTTTTCGTATTAGCCTTAATCAATTTTTCAACTTTGAATAGATCGAAATACTTTTCGGCCCATGCAGGGCGAATGTTTTCGTCATCATGCTGCACCAGATATCTGAACAGTTCATAACCGTACCCATTCTTAAAT
>JBDNHN010000080.1:0-3642 GCA_041688725.1 Gillisia sp. | reverse complement strand
GCAATGAGTATAGAAGCCAACACAGTTGCCAAAACTACTCCCCTGGCATGATAAATTTGATTTTTTTTTAAAAATACAAAAAATGGAAAGAAATTTAAGAGGGCTCCTAAAGCTATAATTTTGCCCATATAACCGTTTCTCAGGGCATCCTTTAGCGTGGGTCCCAGATCCATTTCAGAAAAAAAAGTAATATACAGAAATATACCCGCCGCATTGGCGAGAATTCCTACAAGAAATCCAATCGTTATTTTTTTTCTAAGCATTGAGGTCCCAGGTATTTAGATTCTGTATAAAATGATGAGCGGTCAGATCAAATTGTACCGGGACTATTGAAATATATCCATTTTCCAGTGCCCATTCATCGGTATCCTGCCCGTTATCTTCATTTACAAATTTTCCGGTAAGCCAGTAATAATCTCTTCCTTGCGGATTGGTGCGTTTGTCAAATTCTTCTTCCCAATAAGCCTTGGCTTGTCGGCATATTTTGATCCCTTTAATATCAGCTTCTTTTAATTTTGGAAGGTTCACGTTTAAAACAATTCCCTTAGGAAGCCCGTTTTTCAATACATTCCTTGTGATGGATTTCACAAATTTTTTGGCCGGTTCAAAATTGGCATTCAGGGAATAATCTGTCAATGAAAATCCAATTGCAGGAATCCCTTCAATTCCGGCTTCAACAGCCGCGCTCATGGTACCGGAATAAATCACATTGATGGAAGAATTAGAGCCATGGTTAATCCCACTCACGCACAAATCGGGTTTGCGATGCAGGATTTCCTGGGTTGCAATTTTGACGCAATCTGCAGGAGTGCCGGAACAGCTGTATTCTTTATGATTGTAGCTTTCCTTTATTATAACGGGATCGCAATACAAGGTGTCATTAATGGTAATGGCATGTCCCATAGCACTTTGAGGACTATCCGGTGCCACCACTACCACATCACCCAGTTCTTTCATCACCTCAATCAAGGCACGAATTCCGGGAGCTGTAATCCCATCGTCATTAGTCACTAAAATGAGCGGTCTCTTTTTGGGCATAGATATTTTTTTTATATTGCTAAAATAATAATTTCCAAAGGAAAGCTTATCTTAGGCGTATTACAAATTAATTGTGGGATTCGTTAGACTTGGCACAATTTTTAATGTTATTACACTGAAAATTAATGATGAAAATAATGCGATTTATGAAAAGGAATTCAAAAATTTTGGTGTTGGTCTTACTTATGGCAGCGGCATCATGCAGTTTTACAACTAAAACATTCGATGATCCTGATAAAGACAAACTCTTAATCGATTTGATTACTTATGTCCTTCAACGCGGGCATTATGATGCTAAGGATATAGATGATAGCTTTTCTAAGGAGGTATATAACGACTATCTGAATTCCCTAGATCCGTTAAAAAGGTTTTTTTATGCGGAGGATATAAAGGAATTTTCAGCGTATGAAGACCAAATAGACGATCAGATCAAAAACAAAGAACTCAGCTTTTTTAACATGACCCATAGCAGGCTTCAGCAGCGAATGACTGAGGTTAGGGATATTTATAAAGAAATTTTGGCAGAACCCTTTGATTTTTCTGTAAAAGAAGATATCAATACCAATTATGAAGAAATTGAATATGTTAATTCCAGAGAAGAACTGAAGGAGCGTTGGAGAAAACAATTAAAATTCAGTGCTCTTGGTAATTATTACGATAAAAAACAGGATCAAATTTCCAATAAAAATTCTCAGGCGGGGATTGCCGATGAGGATGAGGACGGAAACCTAAGAGATTCGCTTTCTCCACATGGACAGGTTTCAGCTGCCCCAGTTTCAGAAGAAAATGATTCCATACAAAAATTCAAGACTGATGCTGAATTGGAAAAGGAAGCAAGGGAAAGTTTATTGACTTCCATGGATGAGTATTTTGACTTTAGTGAGGAATTGGAACGCAAAGATTATTTCACCGTTTATATCAATGCCATCGTAGAGGAATTTGACCCGCATACATCCTACTTTGCACCACAGGATAAAGACAGGTTTGATATTGCTATGTCCGGAAAACTGGAAGGAATCGGTGCGAGATTGCAAAAGAAAGGTGATAACATCACTATAATGGAGGTTATTTCCGGCGGTCCGGCCTGGTTAAGCGATAAACTTGGTGATGGCGATATCATTTTAAAGGTAAAACAAGAAGATGAGGAAAATGCGATAAGCATTTTGGGAATGAGGCTTGATGATGCAGTGAACCTTATTAAGGGCCCCAAAGGTACCAAGGTTACCTTAACAGTTAAGAAAAAAATCCTTGGAAATATAGAAGATATCACCATTACCCGGGATGTGGTAGAGTTGGAGGAAACCTATGCTAAATCTGCACTTGTAGAAAAGAATGATAGGAAATATGGGTTGATCAACCTTCCAAAGTTTTACTTCAATATGGAAAACTACAACGAGCGCAATGCCGCTTCAGATGTGAAGCAGGAAATTATCCGCCTTAAAAAGCAAGGAATGGAAGGATTGGTTTTGGATTTGAGAAATAATGGTGGAGGCTCCCTTAAAACAGTGGTGGATATCGCGGGTTTATTTATTGAAAAAGGTCCAATTGTTCAAATAAAATCCAAACAGGATGGAAGGGAAATATTGGAGGATAGAGATCCCAGCATTTTATGGGATGGGCCTTTGGTGATATTGGTCAATGAGCTTTCAGCTTCGGCTTCGGAGATTTTGGCAGCAGCAATGCAGGATTATAAACGAGCCATTATTATTGGAAGCAAACAAACCTATGGGAAGGGAACTGTGCAAAATGTAATAGACCTGAACAAAACTGTTAGAAGCAATGAATATGGGGATTTAGGCGCACTTAAACTTACCACCCAAAAATTTTACAGGGTGAATGGCGGCTCCACGCAATTGGAAGGAGTTAAAAGTGATGTTATAGTGCCAGACAGGTATAGCTATATAGATATTGGGGAAAGGGATAATGAAAACCCATTGCCCTGGGATCAAATAGAAGCTGCCAAATATAAGATTTGGGATGGTTATATAGATTATAACCAAACCATTGAAAAGAGCAAGAAGAGAATGGCAAACAGCGAACAATTAAACCTGATTTCGGAAAATGCCAAATGGGTTAAGGAAAAAAGCGATGAGGAAGTCTATACATTGAGTTATGAGGGATATAATAACCAACGTACTATTTCAGAAGAAGAATCCAAACGCTTTAAAGCTATTTCAGATTACACTACTAATTTGACCTATGAATCTTTGCCCTACGAGCTGGATTTGTATAAAAATGATACTATTCTAAAAGAAAAACGCACACGTTGGCACAAAAGCCTGAGCAGTGACGTGTATGTGGAGGAAGCTGTTAATGTTTTGGAAGATATAAAAGTCAATAATATCAAAAAAGCTAAAGTGGCAAATATCAAAAACTAAAAACTTTTAAATTAAAAAATAAACGCTTCAAAAAGTAAATATCAGCTTTTGAAGCGTTTATTTTTTTACATAAATTTAAAGAAAGTTTGCCAGGGATCAGATCCGGGTGCGGTATTGCGAATGAATAATTTCAAAAGTAAATAACATTCAGAAAAAACTATGAAATGAGCATAACGGAATCACGATACAAACACCGATGAGGATATGCGAATTACCCCCGATAGCT
>JBDNHN010000543.1:0-2002 GCA_041688725.1 Gillisia sp. | reverse complement strand
GTGACCTCGCCAAGAATCGAACTTGGATCTAAAGTTTAGGAAACTTCTATTCTATCCGTTGAACTACGAGGCCCTTATTTTTAATGAGTGCAAATTTATAAACTTCTGAGTAGTTACAACATTTCGAGTCTGTTTTTTTTTAAAAAAGCTGGTTTATAAAATTTGATACTAAAAAGGGTCTGAAAGTAAAGATCTCAAAAACTTCCCGGCAGATCCTTCTGATCGCAGTGAAGAATCCCGCATACTTATTTGACAAATCATGTTTGAAAGCTTTTAAAAGTTTCCCAACTCATATTTTCACTCATGCCTTAGGGATTCTTCCTCGTTCAAATTTATCTAACTAAACAATTCAACGAATAAACAAATCAACATTAAAAAGAAATTTCCTATTTTTAAGAAAAATTAAACCCGTTATGAAGTCTCCTTATTTAATCGCTACATTGTTGTGCATCTTTATAATAGGCGCTGTAAATGCCCAAAATCATCCCGTTATGAAAGATCCTTTTGCCCATACTTTTTCTATAGTTGCCCGGGATTCCATCACCGGGGAAATGGCCGTCGGTGTTCAAAGTCATTGGTTTTCTGTAGGTGTTTTGGTTCCCTGGGGGAAATCCGGGGTTGGGGTGGTCGCTACTCAATCCTTTGTGAATCCTGCTTATGGACCAAAAGGGCTTGAATTGATGGAAAAAGGAAAATCTTCGGTTTCGGCATTGAAAGAGCTGGTTGCCAAAGATGAAGGGAAAGATTTCCGCCAGGTGGCTTTTTTGGATGCCACAGGCAAAGCTTCGGCATTTACAGGTGAAAAATGCGTGGAATCGGCTTTACAACACGTTGGAAACAACTTTTCAGTTCAGGCCAATATGATGTTAAACGACAATGTGGTCCCTGCCATGGCCAAAGCATTTAAGGAATATACAAATCTCCCGCTGGCAGAAAGAGTTGTGAAAGTTTTACAGGCCGCACAGGCAGCTGGTGGAGATATTCGCGGGAAGCAATCGGCGGCCTTAATTGTGGTAGGGCCGGATAAAGTTGAAAATTCCTGGGAAGACAAGAAAATTGATCTTCGGGTAGATGATAGCGAAAATCCTTTGAAAGAATTGGAGCGTCTTCTAAAAGTAGCGAGAGCTTATGAATTTATGAACCGCGGTGACCTGGCCATGGAAGAAAAAAATGTGGATGAAGCCCTGAAACAATATGGCAAAGCAGAGGAATTGTTTCCCGAAAATCTGGAAATGAAATTCTGGAAAGCTGTAACCCTGGCAAACAGTCAAAGACTTGAAGAAGCCATACCCGTTTTTAAATCGGTTTTTGAAGCAGATGATAACTGGCGCACACTGACCATGCGGTTACCCGCTTCCGGATTATTAAATGTGTCAGAAACAGAACTAAAAAAAATTGTGGATTAATCAACTATTCTTTATATTTAATTATAAATTCAGGAGATCATGAAAATTAAAAATATAGGTTTTGCAATAATTGTAGGGATTTTGGGAGTAATGATTTCCTGTAAAGAGGAAAAAAAAGATGCGGCTCCAGCAAATTCGAAAGTTGAGACCCGGGAAAATTCAAAAACTACAGCGGCCCTGAATCCCGTTCACGGTTTACCGGGACATCGATGTGATATTCCTGTAGGAGCTCCTCTTGATCAGGCAGCTTCTGCAAATACAGTTCAACAAAGCAAGCCAACGATTTCTTCTGATGTTTCACCGGTTTGGGCAAACAAACCTGCTCCGGTAAAAAATCCGCCTCACGGTCAACCCGGGCACGACTGTGCTGTTCCAGTAGGGGCGAATCTCAAACCCTAAGGATTCATTATAATATTTTTTAACACATAAATTAGATAGCCCGGGTATTTCTTATAAAAAAATCCGACTAACAATTAAAAAATGACACCCTCAAATAACCCACACTTTTATTCTGAATTACTTGTAAATACAATTTCTGTCAGTGATCTGGTTGCAGATAAATCATTGTTTTCTGAAGTTCCTGAAGATTGGCATGT
>JBDNHN010000542.1:0-1755 GCA_041688725.1 Gillisia sp. | reverse complement strand
TTTTCGTGGGATATACCTGAAAGAGCTTCAACGTCTTCAAAATAATCTTTTGGTGGATAATGGTAATTGCATTTCTGGAGTCTGCTGCATTTACCTACTTCTTTTGCCAGATATTCATTATTTTCTACATCAATATACCGGGTAAAGGTTTTAGGTTTTTCACAGGAGGGACAAGTATATCTGCTTTTTGAGGAATATGGTTCCAAAATAAATCTATAGTTACTCACAAAAAATGTTTTTTTTACTGGTAGCACTTTAAGCACTTTCGGCACGCCTTAATTAAAAGGAGTGCCGTAGGTGTTGTAAATGATCACAAGTTAAGAATCTTTTTTTATCGCGGCTACAACCCGCCCGGTGTTTTTCCTCTGTAATTCAAAGCCTTCATTTCGAAGTCTTGCAGAGAATTTCCGATTGGCACATGGCCGGTTGCTATTCTGGATGCAATACATTTTATATTCATCGTACATTACCTGCAAAGGGATTAAGTCTGTGGCAGAATGAACATAGTTGTATTCATCAATAAAACAAAGTACCGAATCGCTCTCACGCCTGAACATTTTAACTTCATTCTCTACAATAGTACTGGAAGTAAAGGACTTGTTTTGTAATAGCCTCTTCATTCCGTCTAACATCCAATTAAACACCCCAGGAAGCTCATTTTTTAGTATTTTCTGCGATAATTGACGATCCTGGTTCTCCTCCTTTATTGTGACTTTAAAAGGAATAATAAGAAAACGTCTGAAGAAAGCATTTGTATGCTCTATATCATTTGGGAGCTCATTACAATTAAACATTAGCCGGGCATAATCCTCCATGATAAAAGATGACTTGTACAATAGCCTCGCATCAATAGGTTCCCTGGAAACTAATTTCTTAAAAATATCAGATTCCAGGTTCGCACTCATTTCGCTCGAATAATTTAATAGCTTATCAGCTATCATAGCTCTCGAATCTTTATCCTTTGTTAAACTTTCAAGACTGTAACTGGAGAAATTTTGGTTGCCAAGGAGTGCACTGATAATGTCGAAAACTACACTTTTTCCATTAGATCCGGTGCCATAAAGGAAGAGGGCTTTTTCAAATTTTAAAACTTCATTTTTAATAAAAATTGAACCTATATATTCGGCAAGTATATCCTGCAGTTCTTGTTGTGGAAGAACATCATTCAAAAATTGCTGGAAGAGTAAAGGTTTCGCATCTTCGTGGTAGTCAAAAGGCAATTGATAAGTTAAAAAATCTTCTTTTCTGAACTCCCTCAACTGCTGAACTCCATCAGAAATTTCAAAGGTGCCGTTATTTAAATTAATTAAAGTTGCAGAGTTCAATGGTTTATCATATTTGAAGTTGCTTTCTGAAACAAACTGTTTATAAAGATCTTCTTTGAACTTAAAAAATTTGGCTTCAAATTTATCTACACCCATTTTAAGGGCTATTTCGCCTAAAAAGTAATTGAACTCATGCTCATTCAGTACTTCCCAATATTCCAAGTTATACATATAAACCTTAGCATCCTTAAAGATAATATCAAGATTTAGCTCCTTTGTTTTTTCAACTAAGAACTGTATAACTAGGACCAGGTAATGCTTGCGTTGTAGGGTTTTATCCTCATCTGTAAATTCGGCTTCTTCACGAAAATCTTTTTCTTCTATATTATTCAAAGTATGCCGAAGAATTTGAGATATACCTAGTTTGGATTTCAGAATTCTATCTGTTTCATCCGCCAACTCGTTTAAACCGATTCTGTCACTTTGAGGT
>JBDNHN010000541.1:0-2135 GCA_041688725.1 Gillisia sp. | reverse complement strand
TTGCGGTTTGGGGCAGGTCTAAAAGGAAAATTAATAGAAGCTATGCAATGTGGAACCCCAACGGTAACAACCAATATTGGGGCGGAAGGAATGCACGGGAAATTGTGCTGGAACGGTTCTATTAAAAATACGCCTAAAGACATTGCGGATGCCGCGGTAAGTCTGTATACTTCTGAAATAAAATGGAAACTGGCTCAAAAAAACGGGTTTAACATTATCAACTCCCGATATTCCAAATCTGATTTTCATAAGATCCTGTATTCTAGAATCAAGTTTTTAAAAGAGGATTTGAAAATGCACCGCCAAAATAATTTTATAGGTGCCATGCTAGTGCATCACCGGACAAAAAGCACGTATTTTTTATCGAAATATATTGAAATAAAAAATGAACTATTGCGATTAAAAAATTCAGGAAAATAAAATCAACACTATTTTGTAATTCTGAACGAGCCATTTTTAATTGTTGATTTGTTTAATCGTTTAGTTTGTCATCCTATGTTTGTAAATAGGATGACAAAACTCCAATTTAATAAAGCGCTGCAGGTTCTGAAACCCGTGAAAACAATTTTTCATGCAAAGCTTTTAGGGTTGCAATTTTGTTTTTGGTGGCCACTAAAAGTGAAACATTATTGATACTTCCGCCATAGGAAATCATACGTACCGGGATATCGTTCAAGACCTCAAACAATCGCGGAGTGTTTTTATCATCTATTAACCCCTCTCCCACCACACAAATAATGCTGTGTTCCATTTCCACGGTTATTTCGCCGTAAGCTTTCAAATTTTCTAGAATTGCATCCAGGTTTTTAGTGTCATCGATGGTAAGCGAAATGGCAATTTCGGAAGTTGTGATCATATCGATCGCGGTTTCATGCGTGTCGAAAACTTCAAACAATTTTTTCAGGAACCCATGAGCCATCAGCATTCTGTTCGATTTGATTTTTATGGCCGTAATACCATCTTTTGCCGAAATAGCTTTTAAACCCCTGCTGGTGACTTCAGAGGATATCTTGGTTCCCGGAGCCTCTGGTGTAAATGTGTTTTTAAGGTAAATGGGAATATTTTTATCGATTACCGGGGAAACGGTTTGAGGATGCAATATTTTCGCGCCAAAATAAGCCAATTCGGCAGCTTCCTCAAATGTCAGATGAGAAAGCCTATGGGTATCCTCTACATATCTTGGATCGTTGTTGTGGAAACCATCTATATCTGTCCAGATCTGGATTTCCTCAGCACAAACTGCCGCACCTAAAATAGTAGCTGAATAATCGCTTCCACCTCGTTTTAAGGTATTGATACGATTGAATTTATCTATCCTAACAAATCCCTGGGTGATATAAATTTCATTTTCCTCCATCCCTTTTATATACTGCTGAAAAAGTCGCCCTACTTTTTCAGTATCCGGGTTTTCAAGATTGGAAACCTGCATGAATTTTTTAGCATCCAGCAGGCTGTTTTTCACTCCCGAATATTGAAGAAATCCGGAAAAAATATATGTGAGCACATTTTCTCCAAAAGTCATTATTTTGGCTTCGGCGTTTTCAGAAAAACCTCCCTCAATAATTGTATTTAGGCCATCAAAAAGATATGAGATATGGGATTTTATTTTCAGATTCTCCTCCTGTTCGAAGAATAAAGCATCTGCCAAATCCTCATGTTTAAATTTTAAAGTCTTAATGACATATCCTACATCTGCAAGGTTTCCCGATTTAAAATATTCTGTAATTTTCACCAATTCATTTGTCACACCGGACATAGCAGAAAGCACAATTAATTTCTTTCCACTTACAGAATTTATAATATTTTTTACATTTTTAATACTCTCAGAAGATCCAACTGAAGTACCTCCAAATTTTAATACTTTCATAAGTAAAGTTTTATTATTTTTTATTGGTCTCCCGGTAGCTATCCGGGGTAATTCGCATATCTTTATTAGTTTTGTAGAATAAAAGCTTGGTTATGCTCAGTTCTATTCCTAAAAATTTATACGGCATAATTAGCCAAAGATTGGGAAGAGTAAAAAAAGAAGATTAATTTTATATACATTTGTACAAAATGTATATTATTTAACAATGAAAACAATTACTTCCTGTGTACATAGTATGTTGCGACATCAGCCATTTTTGGATGATGCC
>JBDNHN010000540.1:0-4056 GCA_041688725.1 Gillisia sp. | reverse complement strand
CTTGTCCGTAGAATGGCACGATCGCATGAGCAGAATCGCCAACTAAGGCCACTTTATCCCAGTAGGTCCAGGGAAAGCATTTCATGGTAACCATAGCGCTTGTAGGATGTTTGAAAAAGTCACTGGTCAAATTTGAAATATCCCCTTTAATGTCAGGGAAATAAGTAGCGAAAAACCGCTCCGCCTGTGCTTCAGTTTTAATATTTTCAAAAGAAATATCTCCTTCAAAAGGCATAAATAAAGTACAGGTAAAACTTCCGTTTAGATTTGGCATCGCGATAAGCATAAATTCTCCCCGGGGCCAGATATGAAAAGATGTATTATCCAGTTTGTGTGCTCCATCAGCATTCGCGTGAATTGTGAGTTCCTTATATCCAACATCTATGAATTCCTGCGAATAATTGAAACGGCTTTGACGCTGCATTTTATGGCGAACCCGGGAAAAGGCGCCATCGGCACCAAATACAATGTCAAACTGATATTCCTGCCACGCCCCTTTTTCACTTTCTCCTGTGTAGATCTTAGCCTCCGACAATTCAATATCCCAAACTTTTTCTTCAAATTTAAAAATAGCACCGGCAGCTTCAGCCAAATCAATCATTTTACGATTTAATATTCCACGGGAAATAGAATAAATGGCCTCGCCTTCTTTTCCATATTTCTGAAAGTAAAGCGGTTTATCATTTAAGTGTAGGGCTCGTTTGTCTAGAGGTAAAGCCAATTTTCTTATTTCGGCTTCAATTCCAACTTTCTTTAATGCATCCCATCCACGGTTAGACAGAGCTAAATTTATAGATCGCCCGGAAAATTGAATTTGACGCACATCCGGCCTTCTGTCAAAAACTGTTACATCATGACCTCGTTTTCTTAAAAAAAGAGCCAGAAGTGATCCCACTAAACCGGATCCTATTACGGCAATATTTTTTGATTTTTGCATCAGGTTCATTAAACTAAAAAGTTTTGTTGCCGGTAATAAAAACAATTTTTACAAGGTAAAAAAACCTTATTTTCAATTAGATAATTTTATTTCTCGTAAAAATACTGAAAAATTATCATTTCAGGTACACACTGCCTTTAGGTCATAGTTACTAATTCCTATAATTTTTTGATTTCTGAATTAATATAACGTTAAAAAACAGGTAATTATAATATGTTTAACTAGAATTCCCACCTGCAACAAGTAATTTCACAGGATAGCTCAGAATTATGGGAGATGAACAACCACTTTTGCAATCATACCAAATGGGTGATCTTACCATAAAACAGGGTGATTTTGGCTCCTATGACCAGAGATAGGGCGGATAAGAATGAAAATGCTAAATTAATTTAATTTATAAATCAGAACTATGGAACAGGAAAAATTTGAACAATTACACAGTATGTTAAATAAGCTTGTAGACATAAAGAACAGTCAAGAAAGTATTATTGATAAAATTAATCATGTGATAACCGATTTATTTCAGCATCCCGATAAGAAATTGGAAAAAGCAATGGAGAAGGCTCATCAAATAGCATCAGATAATATGGATGCATTGCGTGAAGTAATTGATGATTATGAAATGAAAATAAACAAATTGGAAAACGAAGGATAATTTAAAAATCCCTTAACAAATTATGTTCTCAAATTTCATTAAATTAAGGCAGTTAACCATACTGCCTTAATTTATGAAACATTACGATACACGGGATATTGCTGAAATGGATAAAATTTTTCGTTTAAACCTTATCAACAGCTGCTCAGGCTACAAATCTGCTAATTTACTGGCAACAAGGTCTTCAACCGGAAAGACCAACGTTGCTGTTTTTAATTCAGTAATGCATTTGGGCAGTAATCCACCTTTATTGGGATTCATCCTGCGGCCAGCCACTATTCCACGAAGCACCTTTAAAAATATTAAGGAAACAGATGTTTTTACAGTAAATCATATTCATCAGGATATGATCAAGCAAGCCCATCAAACAGCCGCCAAGTATGAGGAGCATATTTCGGAATTTCATAAAACCGGACTAGAAGAAGAGTATTTGGATGATTTTTTTGCGCCTTATGTAAAGCAATCCACTATAAAATTGGGATGCCGTTATTTAAACGAATATCATATAATTGAAAACGATACGATTTTGATGGTTGCAGAAATTGAACACATCTATTTTGAAGAGGGAATCCAGATGCCTGATGGCTGGTTGCGACTGGACGATGCCGGAACCGTTGCAATTAATGGGCTGGATGGCTATGCTTTACCAACTTTATTGGATAGATTTCATTATGCCAGGCCTGGAATAGAAATTAAATCATTCTTTAAGGAGGAAAAATCCAAAAAACGAAAATCCTGAATTTTCAAAAAAAATTACTCATCGCATTGATTCTGAGCATTTCTTTAGAAAAAACTCTAAGAATTTTCTAAACCTAAATTATAATATTTCGTAATTGTCAAAAAAATTAAGTTAAATTTTAATAATTTAGTTAAACACCCGTTAAAATAGTTCCTCCCAATTGATTATTTATTTAAATTTATCCTGATCAACTAACCAAAATATGGTTTTTAGAAAAGGGCCTGGATCTAATTATCCTGTTCGTTTATTAAATTAAAACCAATTAACCGGCAATTTTAAGTTGCACTAAAAAAACCAACAAAATGAGAGATTTAATTTGGCTTATTGTAGTTTTATTGATTATCGGATGGCTAATTGGTTACTTCGCTTTCCCGGATTTAGGAAGTCTTATCCACATTTTAATAGTGGTTGCCATTATTTTGATATTATTCAAATTATTAACGGGCAGGAGACTGTAATATAATATAAGGTCAAATACAAAAGCTCTTTGAAATTCAAAGGGCTTTTGTATTTGTCTTCATTCCAATTGGCATCTTTGGTTGAACACCAAAAAAAAAATCTATTTGAATAATGAATCCTTTTATTTCCCTCCAAAATGTTTATTTTTATTGAATACGTTCAAAATAAAACTAATATAATATGAAAAATTTTCTAGCCTTATGCACAGTCTTGCTTTTATTGGCAGGTTGTAAAAACGAATCTGAAAAAACAAATATTTCTGAATCCTCAACTTCAAAGGAAGAGTCTATAACATCAAAAATAGCGGATGCCAATGGCTTTGAGAATTTCGAAAAAGTGAATCAACTATACTTCACGTTTAATGTAAAAGTAAATGACACAGTGAGGTCCCAGCGCTCCTGGAAATGGTATCCAAAGGAAAACAAAATAGAGCTTACTGAAAAAGGTGAAACATTCAGTTATATAAAAAAGGATACTTTGGATGAACAAGCAAAAGTTGCCGATCAAAAATTCATCAATGACACCTATTGGCTTTTATTTCCATATCAATTGATGTGGAGTGATTTTAATTTTGAATTTAATCAAACGGCCACTGCGCCAATTAGCCAACAGCAAATGCAGGGTTTAACGGTTAATTATGGTGATGGAGGTTACACCCCGGGGGACACCTATCGTTTGTATCTCTCCGATGATCTAATGGTCAAGGAATGGACTTACGAATCGGCGGGCGGAAGAACTTTAACTACAACCTGGGAAGATTATGAAACCTTTAACGGGATCCCAATTTCAAAAATGCGCAAAAGTCCCGATGGAAGTTTTCAGTTGTATTTCACAGATATAGAAGTGAAGTAGGCCTCGAACTCAAGTATATTCCTGAATACCTTTTTTTAAGATCTGGCCAAACTCAAACATATCCTCAAAAGAACAGTAAAATGGCGCGGGAGCCAGACGAATCACATTTGGTTCCCGCCAATCTGTGATTACCCCATTTTTCATTAAATAATTAAAAAGTTCCTTGCCCTGACCGTGAAGCAAAACGGAAAGTTGAGTGCCGCGTTCTTTTTGATTGGAAGGTGTAATTATTTCAAAATCACTTTTTACTTCCCCGTCTATTTCGTGGAGAATAAATTCCAAGTAAGCCACTATATCATTGCGTTTTTCAATAAGTGCAGGCATTCCTACCTTATCAAACATTTCTACCGAGGCTAAATAAGGCGCAAGGGCCAAAATGGGGGCATTGCTTATCTGCCATGCGTTAGCATTAGG
>JBDNHN010000539.1:0-5505 GCA_041688725.1 Gillisia sp. | reverse complement strand
TATCGCCAACCACTGCAGGAAGCTACTTTATACCAGACGGAAAATGGGATGTACGTAGTTTTTAAAAATATGCAGTCTGCTATTACCGAAGGTCAGTTTGTAGCCTGGTACAGGGAAGATGAATTATTGGGTTCGGGAGTTATTTCATCTGAAGAAAATTAAACCATTCCAGACTATTGTCTTTTTAATATTATATTTAGATTGTAGTCGTTTTACAGAATTAACTATTTCAAGCTTTCTTTACCAAAAATTTCAATAAAAGCATGTCCAATAAAATTACGCAACTCTTCAACATAAAATATCCCATAATTCAAGCCGGAATGATCTGGGCAAGCGGTTGGAAACTTGCAAGCGCGGTAAGCAATGAAGGCGGATTGGGGATTATAGGCGCAGGTTCCATGTATCCTGAGATTCTAAGGGAACACATTCAAAAATGCAAAAGAGCGACCTCCATGCCGTTTGCCGTGAATGTCCCGATGTTGTATCCTGATATCGACGAAATTATTAAAATAATCATTGAAGAAGATGTGAAAATTGTGTTTACTTCTGCAGGTAATCCCAAAACCTGGACCAGTCATTTACAATCAAACGGAATAAAGGTTGTCCACGTTGTGAGCAGCGTAAAATTCGCCCTAAAATCCCAGGAAGCAGGGGTTGATGCAGTTGTTGCCGAAGGTTTTGAAGCCGGTGGCCACAATGGCCGGGATGAAACTACCACCTTTACCCTAATTCCAATGGTAAAGGAACAACTTCAAATTCCGCTTATCGCGGCAGGAGGAATCGCCACAGGCCGTGGAATGCTTGCAGCAATGGTATTGGGCGCCGATGCAGTTCAGGTAGGCTCGAGGTTTGTAGCCAGCGACGAGGCTTCTTCTCATATCAATTTCAAAAAGAAGGTGATCGAGGCGAACGAAGGCGATACCATACTTACTTTAAAAGAACTTGCACCGGTTAGGATTTTGAAAAATAAGTTTTTTGAAGAAATTCAGAAACTTTATGAAACTCGGCCTAACAGAGAAGAATTATTAAAATTACTCGGACGTGCACGCTCCAAAAAGGGAATGTTTGAAGGCGACATTGAAGATGGTGAATTAGAAATTGGTCAAATTGCAGGATTGATCCACGATATTAAACCCGCAGCCCAAATTGTCCGTGAAATGATGGCAGAATTTGAGCTCGCAAAGGCTGAAGTAGCAAATTATTGATCTGGTAACTAATCAGTACTTAAAGTACTTTAAGTGCCTAAAATTTGAAGTATTTTGAGTTAAAAGAAAAAATAAAAGTGGACTACTATTAATCAAAACAGTATAATTTATTCGAAAATTTGCTGTTTTGATGAACAATAAAATAAAATACCGTCTTATACCAACCTTAAAAATTGAAGCCTCCCTTACTTTAGGCATTTTAGGCATTCAAAATTTTATGAACTGATTATTAGAATTAACCCTTATAATTAAAGGAAATATTCTTTTCAATATCAGGGTGAATACTTTGGATCACAGGACAAGTTCTGGCAACATTTTCCAAAACTGCTTTTTCCTTCTCGCTTAACCTGCCTTTTACAAATAGATTTACATCAATTTTTGAAATTCGTCTAGGATTGGATCCCATATGTTTGGTAACCTCAGCATAGGTTTCTTTCAAATCCAATTCAAGATCCCTGGCCTTAATCCCCATCATAGTTAACATACAAGATGCCAAAGCGGTCGCAACTGTATCGGTTGGTGAAAAAGCCTCTGCTTTGCCTTGATTATCAAGGGGAGCATCAGTGATATATTTACTATTGCTCTGCAAATGCTCACATTCAGTGCGCAAATCACCCTGATAAATTACTTTTGAGGTCATATTTTATTATTTTGCAATGCTAAGGCTTAGGTCTTCATTAAGATGCATAATATAAACCGCATCATTATAAAATCCGCCGTTGGTCTTATGTTTATATAAAAATTTATTTTCAACATACTCGGTAATAATATTTGCCTCCACCGATTTTTCAAGGGTTCCCATCGCCGCCAGACGCAATAATACATCAAGGGTCAGGTCATAACCACGAACCGTATATTTATTGGGAACATATCCGTATTTTGATTTATATGAATCGATAAAACTATCGCTCACCATCTCATCAAACTCTTTATATTCTGAAGGAAAATGAAATCTTAACCTTCCCAGGTGATTATTTGAAAGCACATCACTTTCAAATGAACTATTCTTGTTTGTTGTAAACAAGACGATATCATTATCTCGTGCCAATCTGTTTAATGCTGAAGTAGCGCTGCTAAGTAAAGCCACACTTTCTGATTCCAAAATCACCCAATTCTCCCGGCCTTTTACCAGTGAAGGACTCAGTGTAGATTCGCTTATGCTATTTCCGTCGGGGTTAACCGTTCTTGCATTTGGCAAGGCAATCATCAATTTTCTTTTAATTGCACCAGAGGCCCCATCGGCAACTATTATTACGTTTTTATCCTGGGAATTTTTCTGTAAATATTTGATCATGGCTTCTCTTAACACATCATCGCTGGGCCGGGCCTGATATAAATTAGGAATTGCTCTCAATTCCCTGTTTGAAATAGGGGAAATTACAGGAATATTTAAATTTGACAATCTTGCAGCTGCTTCTTCCGAAGTTGCCTGTAATAGAGGACCAATAACTACATCGACCTTTTTGAAATTGTTGGATTGGATAATCGAGGCCACTTTTGCCGGTTGTTGCTGTGTATCATACACCTTCAAATTGGTAGAAATTCCCAACTCCTGTGCACGTTCTATCGCCATTAAGACCCCACTGTAAAAGTCCAGTGAAATTCGCATCACTCTGTCATTAAGCAACATTTCCTTTGAATTCGAAATGGAATCGTTTTTAATCTTACTTAGGTTGTAGGGAAGCATCAACACCAAATTTTTGGTATTAAAATTATTTAAGCTTTTTTCAAGATCAAGTTGTTTTACATCTGAAACTTCAGCTTCTCCCGCTACTTCTTCCAAGGTTCTTCCGCTGGCATCTTTTGTGGGGACTTTTAATATCATTCCCCATTTTAATCCATCTTTCAATGCCGGATTTAAAGCTATTAAAGAATCTGCTTCCACTTGAAACCTGCGCGTTAGGCTATACAAAGTCTCCTGTGGCTGCACTTCATAAAATTGAAAAGCATCATCGGTGATAATTACATAATCGTTCAAAACAGCGATTCCAACCTTAAGCATGATTCCGGGTTGCAAAACACCTACCGTTGGGTTTAACTCTTCCAATTCCCCAACAGTCATTCCATATTTTCTGGCAATTCCAAATTTAGTTTCTTTAGGCAAAATAATGTGCTCCCTTGTTTTGCTTATTTGAGTTGATTTGGGAGGTTGCGCTTTTTGAACAGGTCGGGCTATTTGAGTTTCGGTTTTGACAATTATTGGAATTTGAATTATCTCTCCATGTTGTAATTCCTTAGAATAAAGCTGTTTGTTATATTTCTTGATCTCATCTATACTAACATCATACTGCTTTGACAAACTATACAAGGTTTCTTTTCTCTCAACCCGATGTGATTTAAAACTTACAGCTGCCTCACCAGAAGTTTCCGAGGTTTCTCCCTGCACCGGAATAACCAGTTTTGTGCCCACCTGAACCCCGTTTTTCGCATCAGGATTATATTTATAGATAGATTCAACACTAACATCGTATTTTTGTGCAATGCGATAGACATTTTCTTCCGGAGCTACCGTATGATATTTAAAAGCCTGACTAAAGGCAGTTGTTGAAAGTACTTGAAAAAACAAGCTTATAACAATCACATACTTCATCTGTTAGATTTTATTGGTTCTTTAATGGTCGTTGTAATTTATAATCCTCAGTTAAACCTCTATTTAATTCAAGGTTAAAAAACCCGACAAACTCAAAATATTTTACTCCCATTCTATGGTTGCGGGCGGTTTTGAACTTATATCATACACTACCCTATTAACGCCTTTTACACGATTTATTATTGTGTTGGATATCTTTTGAAGGAATTCGTATGGTAAATTCACCCAATCGGCAGTCATTCCATCGGTAGATTCTACCGCTCTCAAAGCAACTACCTTTTCGTACGTCCTTTCATCACCCATAACACCTACCGAGTTTACAGGCAACAAAATCGCTCCTGCCTGCCATACTTTATCGTATAAATTCCATTCTTTGAGGCCATCTATAAAAATAGCATCAACTTCCTGAAGTGTACGGACTTTTTCGGCTGTGACATCGCCCAAAATACGTATTGCCAATCCGGGTCCGGGAAAGGGATGTCTACCCAACAATTCCTTGGCTATTCCCATTTCTGCTCCTACCCTGCGCACTTCATCTTTAAATATCATTTTAAGTGGTTCTACCACTTTCAATTTCATAAAATCTGGCAATCCCCCAACATTATGGTGCGATTTTATAGTTGCTGATGGGCCTCCGTTTACAGAAACCGATTCGATCACATCCGGATAAATAGTTCCTTGTGCCAAATATTTCACATTTTTGATCAAATGCGCTTCCTGATCAAAAACCTCAATGAAGGCATTCCCGATCGCTTTTCGCTTTTCTTCAGGATCGCTAAGCCCGGCAAGGACATCCAAGAAGTGTGCCGAAGCATCTACTCCTTTTACGTTCAATCCCATATCTTTATACTGATCCAAAACGCTGGTAAACTCGTCTTTGCGAAGCAACCCGTTATTTACAAAAATGCAATATAAATTTTCCCCTATGGCTTTGTGGAGCAAAACAGCGGCCACAGAGGAATCTACGCCTCCGCTCAATCCAAGCACCACCTTATCATCTCCTATTTTATTTTTTAATTCTGAAACCGTCATATCCACAAATGTCTCGGGTGTCCAGGTTTGGGCAACCCCCGCGATTTTTACTAGGAAGTTTTCCAGTACTTGTTTCCCATCAGTAGTATGATACACTTCCGGATGAAATTGGATAGCATAGGTTTGCTCCCCTTCAATTCTATAGGCTGCATTCAGTACATCTGATGTACTTGCCAGCCTTATACTATTTTCTGGTAATTCTTTTATGGTGTCGCTATGGCTCATCCATACCTGCGAATAATCAGGAATTCCATCAAACAAAAGTTCTGCCGGTTTGATGTCAGACAAATTCGCCCTGCCGTATTCCCTTGTTTCCGAAGCTTCTACAGTTCCTCCATGAAACTGGGCAAAATATTGGGCCCCGTAACACACTGCCAATAGCGGTAATTTTCCTCTTATCTCCGAGAGATCAGGATGTGGTGCATTTTCCGCCCGAACTGAAAATGGGCTTCCCGAAAGGATCACTGCTTTAAATCCGGAAAGATCTTTTGGGGGTTTATTATATGGATAAATCTCGCAGTAAATATTCAACTCTCTTACACGCCTTGCGATAAGCTGCGTATACTGGGAACCAAAATCTAAAATAAGTACGTTTTCTTGCATAGGCAAAAGTAAGTATTTGAACCAATAATGACAATGCAGTTGTATAATTTAATATCTTTAATTGAAAATCAAAGC
>JBDNHN010000538.1:0-3859 GCA_041688725.1 Gillisia sp. | reverse complement strand
TAAGACTGTGAATAACAAAGAACTTTCATACCTTTAAATTCAATTAACATCAAAGATAAAAATTGCTGTATATCAGTGTGCTTAGAGAATTTAGCTAATTTATCAGTTCAGATTCTTATGCATTGAAATTTGGTGCTATAAAGTTGAAGTTGTTAATTGATATTAATAACAAAAATATACGGATATCTTGAATCAATTAATGATAAACCTTATGTATTGTACTGATATAACAAGTTGCCAGTAAGTCAAAGAAAATAAAAAAAACTATATGTCTAGAATCAAACTAATTGGATATTTGAGTCTTCTATTCTTACTAGCTCCACTAGTAAATGTAAAGGGACAGGTGAATGAACCCATTCATCTCTCATATAATCTGACTGACTGTTGTAAAGTGAGAAAAAACATAGATAATTCTGGAAAGAAACATTTCTTTATAGAAGACGAACATTTTGTGTCCGATAACGGCGAACCAGCTGCAACATTGTCTTCCAAACAGCTAGACGAAATACCTGTTATTGTAATTCTTGACTTTTTAGAAGTTGCAGATCAAGAAATGAAAAGACTGATTGAAAATGGTGAAAAAGCGGGAACCATAAAGGTTCTTTTCAATGATCAAGTCTTTGATAAAATCTACTTGTATGAAAAAACCGAGACTGGAAAGGTGAAAAAATATCCAGTCATTTGGATAGAAGAAATTGAATAAATAAAACGCTAGTAGCGGAAGACCTACTGGCAGCAATATATAAAAACAATGCTAAAATCAATGTTTAATCGAAACTCCGCGCTTGCTTGCTGCGCCTGATTTTCCTTCGGAAAATCATCGCTGGCAAACGTCGCCCTGTTTTTATATGAGACGTTGTAGCAAATTTATGAAGAACGTAAATTACATACCATTTTTTCTAATTCTACTTCTATTTTCTTGTAATCAAAAAAGCAAGACAAAATAAATAGAAGTATTTTACTATCCTGAAATTGAAAAATTTGAACAAAATTCTAATCTGAAAAATATCTTAATTGACAGTGTTAGGAATTATAAAGGATTACTAAGCAAAATTGACCAAATTGCCTGTAATGACTCAATTCCTATTATTGATTATTCCGGAAATGGAAAGAGTTTCAAATTATTGCCGTGGTATAGTTGTTCAGAAAAATATCTAGTTAGTTGTCCGACATTTAGATCTCGGATATTCATTCAAAATGATTCTATTCTCACTAATTATGATATTAAACATTCTATCGATAGTTTAAGTATAATACTAGAACGGCATTTATTAAATAATGGAAAAGACTTCAATTATTCTGACTCTCCCGAACGAGCAGGTTTAGAAATTTACTTTGAAAATGAGAGTGATTCAAAAAAAATAAAAAGCCTTTTAATAAGTCTTTCAGAAAAATTTAATGAATTAAATAAAAAATATCCTGACACTTTATCATTAAATATTCTGTTTCGAGACCGATCAATAAGGATTCCACCTCCTCCGCCTCCTCCACATAATTAGTAACATAAACTTGCAACAAAATCGGTTAAGGGCAAATAGCGGGTATTTTGGTGAAAAGTGTTATTTTAGACACCAAGTAAAAACATCTAACCTGCCTATGGGCTGGCTGGGCCGACAAGAAAGCGTCCCTACTCCAAGCTACTTGCGTTAACAAAGACCGGTTGGCTACAATTATGACCATTGCAAACCTATTATTCTCATGAAAATAGAATAACCCAATTATGAAAATTCTAACATCTCTATTCCTTCTAACTTTTATGATTTCTTGTGGACAAGAAAAAAACAAAACTGAGATCACTCATAAATTTACTAATCACCTCATTCACGAGAGTAGTCCCTACTTATTACAACATGCCCACAATCCGGTGAATTGGTATCCATGGGGGGAAGAAGCGTTAGAAAAAGCGAAAAAAGAAGACAAATTACTATTAATTAGTATTGGCTATTCAGCTTGTCATTGGTGTCATGTTATGGAGCACGAAAGCTTTGAAGATCTAGAAGTGGCAAAGTTTATGAATGATAATTTTATTGCCATCAAAGTAGACCGTGAAGAGCGACCGGATATTGACCAAGTGTATATGAATGCGGTACAATTACTAACGGGTAGTGGCGGTTGGCCCTTAAATGTAGTTGCTTTGCCAGATGGAAGACCTATTTATGGTGGTACCTATTTTCCGAAAAAAGATTGGATTTCAATGCTGACTCAAGTATCTGATTTTGTAAAAGAAAATCCTGAAAAAGCAGAACAAAAAGCAAAATCTTTAACTGAAGGAGTGAAAAGCAGTGAATTAATTTACGCTGTGACTGAAAACTCAGATTTCAAAATAAACGATTTGAACACGATATTTTCGAACTGGAAAAAAAGCATAGATTATACAAATGGAGGCCAAAATAGAGCGCCAAAATTTCCTTTGCCTGTAGGATATCAATTTTTATTGCACTATAATTATTTGACAGAAAATCAGGATGCTTTAAAAGCAGTAGAAATCACCCTCAACAAAATGGCAGATGGTGGTATTTATGACCAAATTGGAGGCGGATTTTCAAGATATTCAACAGATGCTTTTTGGAAAGTACCTCATTTTGAAAAAATGCTTTACGATAATTCACAATTAGTAAGTTTATATTCTTCGGCTTATCAGGCTACTAAAAACCCTTATTACAAAACAATAGTCTATGAAACTCTAAACTTCATTGAAAGAGAATTAACCTCTAAAGACGGCACATTCTACACATCAATAGATGCCGATAGTGATGGAGAAGAAGGAAAATTTTATGTTTGGAAAAAAAGTGAAATACAAAATCTATTAGGGAAAAATGCAGATTTAGTAAATGATTATTTTAATGTAACAGCTAATGGTAATTGGGAAAAAGGAAATAATATTCTCTATAAAAACAAATCTGATAAAAGGTTTGCTGAAAAATATAAAATCACAGAAAATGTATTGCAAAATAAAATTATAGAAGCAAAAAAGATATTGCTTATAGAAAGAAATAAGAGAGTTCGTCCCGCACTTGACGATAAAATTATTACTGCCTGGAACAGTCTAATGATAAAAGGATATGTTGATGCCTATAGAGTTTTTGACGATCCGAAATTTTTAAACTCAGCCAAAAAAAGTGGAGAATTTATCTTAAAGAATGTTCAGAAATCAGATTTCCGCTTGGATAGAAACTTTAAAAACGGAACATCAACAATAAATGGATTTCTAGACGATTATGCATTTACAATTGATGCTTTTATTGCATTGTATCAAGCTACTTTTGATGAAAAATGGTTAATAGAAGCACAACAATTAGCGGCTTATTCAATAACCCATTTTTATGATTCTAAAAGTGGAATGTTTTTTTACACCTCAGATTTAGACCCGAGCCTTATTGCCCGCAAAATGGATATTTCAGATAATGTAATTCCATCGGCAAATTCACAAATGGCAAAAAATTTATTTGTACTGGGTCAGTATTTTTATAATGATGATTATCTCAAGAAATCAAAAAAAATGCTTTCTAATGTAAAGGAGAATGCTATGAAAGGGGGAGCATATTATGCTAATTGGGATATTTTAATGGCTTGGTTTGCTGACGAACCTTATGAAGTTGCCATATTAGGTGAGAATTATTTAAATGCAAGAAAAGAATTTGACACTTATTATTTACCGAATGTTTTTTTATCCGGAGGGAAAAATGAAGGCAGTCTGGAACTACTTAAAAACAAATACATGAAAGGACAAACAATCATTTATGCTTGTCAAAACAAAGCTTGTAAAATGCCAGAAATAGAAGTTAAAAGAGTAATAATGCAAATTATGAAATAAAAACTCATATAGCACAGTATAAGTAATTAGGGTTACGAGGATCGT
>JBDNHN010000537.1:0-9287 GCA_041688725.1 Gillisia sp. | reverse complement strand
GTGGATTATAGGTTGCTAATCGGAAATTTCCGTTAGGCTTTTCGTTCCAGATCGCCCATTACGTCTACCAAAACCTGGACACTTTCCAATGGAAGGGCATTGTACATAGAGGCTCTGTATCCACCTACGCTCCGGTGACCATTGAGTCCAATAATGCCGGCTTCTTTCCACATTTTATCAAATTCATCCTTTAAAGATTCATTTTTCAGGCTAAAAGTTGCATTCATAATTGAACGGTCTTCATTTGCCGTAAAGCCTTTAAAGAGCGGGTTGATATCAATTTCAGAATACATCAATACAGCTTTCTTCTTATTTAATTTTTCAATAGCAGCAATTCCGCCCTGTGCCTTAAGCCATCTAAGGGTAAGTAAGGAGACATAAACAGGATAAACCGAAGGTGTATTGAACATACTTTCCTTTTCAATATGCTGTTTATAATTCAACATAGATGGTATTTTCCGGGATACTTTTCCCAAAATATCATCTTTTATAATTACCAAAGTGGTTCCTGCAGGCCCCATATTTTTTTGTGCCCCTGCATAGATCAAATCGAATTTTGAGAAATCCATCTGTCGGGAAAATATATCACTGCTCATATCACAAACCAAGGGAACGGAAGTAGTGGGAAATTTCTTCATTTGTGTCCCAAAAATCGTGTTGTTGCTGGTACAATGAAAATAATCGGCATCTTTTGGGATCTTATATCCTTTAGGAATATAATTGAAATTTTTATCTTTTGAAGAAGCCACAACATCCACTTCTCCAAATAGTTGAGCTTCTTTTATCGCTTTGTCTGCCCAGGTTCCGGTATTGAGATAGGCCGCTTTTTTCTCCAGCAGGTTATAAGCCACCATCAAAAACTCCAGGCTAGCTCCACCTTGCAGGAATAAAGCCTGATAACCTTTGCCGTTTAGCCCTAAAAGTTCCAGGGAAAGATTTCTTGCTTCCTCCATCACATCTACAAAATCTTTGCTGCGATGTGAGATTTCCAAAATAGATAAACCAGAATTTTTATAGTCAAGAACAGCTTGCGAGGCTTCCTGAAATACTTCCTGAGGCAAAATACATGGCCCTGCGCTAAAGTTGTGTTTTTTCATAAATAAATTGTTTGATCAAAGATCACTAAAAGTGACTGAAAATTGTATTATTAAAATGATACTTGTAAGCCGGCAAGTTACAAAAGTCGCCGCTCAAATAAAAACCGGAAAAATTAAGTTGTTAAATTAAATTGTCAATTTGCAGCAAATCTAGATGATTAAAATATTAGTTTTTATTCTTTGGAGAGAAGCAAAATTTAGACCAATTTTTGTGAAAGCAAACAAATGAATACTTTAAAGAATATTCAGAAAAAACTGGTAAATAAAATTTTAACATCGAAAAATGAAAAATTGCTGGAAGCCTATCGACAAAATCTTTGATTATACACAAACGGAGGATATTATTGCTCTTTCTGCCGAAGAATTAGAAATGCTATTGATGAGCGAAAAGGAGAATGAATAAGAATTTTATTTTTTCTGCCAAAACAGAGAACATCATATTCTAAGATCAAAAAAAATTTTCTACAATTGTTGTAAAAACTTCAGGGTATCTACATTATCGGCGTAATCCCAAAGTTGTGGGTGTTGGGTTTGTCCAAATGCAATTTCCTCATTGAGCAATCCTCTGGAGACGATACATTGCAAGTCTTCTTTGTTTTCCTCCAGGGTTATTTTCAGGGAATTTTCATCTGAGTAAGTTTCAAAAAACAACGTACCAATAGGGGAGCCAAAACTTTTATCTTCCTTCAGGATCAAAAACCCGTTGTCCAGAAGCTTAAACTCACTCATTAAATATACAGCCTTGTTATAATCATAATTATTGGCAAATTTTGCATTGTTCATCAACTCTGCCCAGTGGAACATCGCTTTAAAAAACAAATCAAAATCATAAGCTTCAGGCACATATAATTTGGAAACATTGCGGCAACCCAAACCAAAGTAACGAAAAACATCATCCCCTAAAGCCTGCAGTTCAGCATGAGTTTCATTCCCTGTCAAAACCGCGATGGAATTTCTGTTTTTGCGGATAATAGAAGGTCTTTTTGCAAAATAATATTCAAAGTACCGGGCAGTATTGTTGCTGCCGGTGGCTATTACCGCATCAAAATTACCAAATCTGCCATCCGTAAATTCAATCAACTCCTTATATCCAGGCTCAATTGCCATCAGGTAATCTGCCAGTATTGGCAATAATTTCTGATCGTTGGAAGATTGCTTTATCAACACTTTATGCCCCGAGATCAAAACAGAGATAAAATCGTGAAATCCAACCAAAGGAATATTTCCGGCCATTACAATCCCCACAGTCTTTGACTCCTGATTGCTGAAATGGTATGGTTTTAACCAACTATCTAAATTTGTTTCGGTAAGCGCCTTGCTCCATTCTTCCAATGAAAAAAGAACATTTTCCCTCGTAAACCATCCGTTATAATGCACAGCAAGATCTATTTGTTCCTGTAAATCATTAAAATACAGATCATTATGAGGTAAATCTGAGAGTTGGTGAATACCTTCCCGTTGAAATTGGCTCAAAAATAAACCGACTTGTATAAAATGGGATTTCCGTTGGTCGATTGTCATAGCACTAATTTGGTTATGAAATGTTTTGGGTTTAAATTTGTATCGGCGAAATTAAAAGTTATCTATTTAAAATCACCTATAAAACTTGAAAAGTTGACAGGAAGTGAAAACGCTCAATTTTTTCATTTTAATTTTATAAATAAAAAAAATATGGCAATAAAAATAACAGACGAATGTATTAACTGTGGAGCCTGCGAACCGGAGTGTCCCAATACGGCTATTTATGAAGGTGCAGATGACTGGCGTTATTCTGATGGAACCGATTTGAAGGGAGATGTAATTTATCCAAATGGCAAAAAAGCAAATTCAGATGAATCACAGGAGCCTTTAAGCGACGAAATTTATTATATAGTTGCAGATAAATGTACAGAGTGCCAGGGATTTCACGATGAGCCTCAATGTGCTGCGGTATGCCCGGTAGATTGTTGTGTTCCGGATGAGGAGAACGTTGAAACCAAAGAGGAATTATTGGCAAAACAACGTTTTATGCACCCTGATGCTTAAGAATGGTTTTTATTTAAAATTTAAATCCCGCTTTTCAGCGGGATTTTTTGGTTTGTAAAAGTAACATCGATCTTTTAGAACTTAATTATCTTTCTCTAACTGGCGTTGAATTTTTTCAATAGCATTCTCAATGGATTTTTCAGGTTCAATTATATTATTATCTCCCCAAAAATCCGGGTCTGAAAAACCAGAAACATCATCAACCATAACAACTGAAGGGCGAATAAGGTTTTTTTCCCGTTTTGATTTCTCTTCCGGATCCAGTTGCCAATCGGTTACAGCCATTTCACTATTTATTGTGTAACGGGAGTTAAATAATTTATTTTTCCAGTTTACCACAAATTCCAATTGGGCATTCCCATAACCATAAAACCATTTTCCATTGCTCTCACGGTAATCTATCCTGTAATCCACGTTAATTGGATATACTCTTGCGCCGGCAGGTTTTTTCTTTACAAATAAACTGGAAGCAGCATTCCTGTTTTTTACGTTGAGCTTGTATATAGCCTTAATTAATGTATGAGTTTCCGCATCCACAAACAATTTTCCGTAATACCACGGGCTTTTATGATCTTTCTCAACAAAAGTAACAACGTATAAATAGCGGTTATTGATCTTTGTGGGTTTATCAAAAGTGAATTCGTAGATGTCAATCTCGTTTTGGATAAACAAAAATTCAGGATATTTCATCACATCCAGATAAATCGTGTTAAAAGGTCCACCGCGGAGTTTTAGTGCCAGAGTATCCAATCTTTCGTAATCGGTTTTTTTACGTGCTTTGACAATGGAAATTTCATCTCTTTTTGAAGAAGCATAGGGCTGTTTGTAAATTTTTACAACCGCTTCAGAAAGCGATACATTTCTTCTTCTTTTTTTTATGGTTTCCCTGTAAAAAGCTGTCATTTGGGTTTGGTCGTTGATATAGTTATCGTCTCTTTTTTTAAGCATATCCAGGACCAGTCCTCTCGCATCTTTAGAACTGAAAATGCTGATCTCAGATAATTCTTCTACAGATTCTTCCAGTTCTATACGTGTATTTTCATTTTTGAAGTAATCAAGCGGAAGTATTTTACTTTGGTAACCCAAATAAGAAACAGTTACCATTGCACCGGTAATATTTTCAGGAACTTTTAAAGAAAATTCACCGTCATTATTGGTAATTGTTGAAATATTTGTTCCGTTTACAGAGATATAAGCTGATGCTATAGCGTCTCTTTTCTTACTATCTACAACTTTTCCCTTGTATTCAATATAATCGACTTTTATAGAAATTGAGGCACTCAGACAAGGCGGCATTCCCTGTAGAACCAGAAAAACAACTATTAAAACCTGTTTTATTATTAAAGAATTTTTATTTGTTTCCATAACGAAATTTTTAAGTGGGAAATAACCAAAATATTGCTCTAAGATATTGAATTTTAACAAAATATAGATCGTTAACAAGTCTGAATATGACTTTTTTGGATACAGTTTATTAAAAATGGTGATTTTGGTTTAAGGAAGTGAAGAGAGGAAAGTGAAAACCAGAAAGGGAATTTCAAAGAAAATAGATTAACGGAATAGAAAAATATAATACCTTCTACTTTGTACTTAATGCAATTGAAGATCTAAAAAAAGGAAATACTAAGAATAAAAACCTAAATTTAAAATCTCAACTCTGAATACTCATTACTAATTTTGATATACAGTCATTGGTTTACACTACCTCAAAATCTGATAAGGATTTACTCGGGATCCTTGAATTACAACGAAAAAATCATTCGGTTAACTTATTAGCTGAAGAAATTTCGACCCAGGGATTTGTGACCGTAATTCACAGTTTTGAAAATTTGAGGAATTTAAACGTCATTCAACCTCATATTATTTGTAAAATTAACGGAAAAGTTATTGCTTACCTATTGGTGATGACTGTAAAATCCAAAAATGAGATCCCTATTCTTATCCCAATGTTCAAAATATTTGAAACACTGATATTCAAGGAAAAACCCATTTCAGAGTACAATTATGTAGTTGTTGGCCAAGTATGTGTAGATAAAAATTATAGGGGAATGGGGATTTTAGACAAATGTTATTCAGAATACAAACTTCATTTAAAGGACAAATACGATTTTGCAATAACCGAAATTTCAAGCCGGAACTTGCGTTCTATAAAGGCACATGAGAGGATAGGATTTTCTGAGATTTATAAATACGCATCACAAAACCAGGAAGAATGGAGTGTGGTTGTTTTGGAATGGTAGATTTTGATGCCAGCTTGAGAATGCTGTAAAAGTGTCAAATATCAATTATTCCCTTCAACCCGCCGAGAAAACAAATTTTCCGGACAATTATTTTGATCTGATAACCGTGGCTCAGGCCATACACTGGTTTGATTTCAGCCAATTTTATAAGGAGGTAAATCGCACGTTAAAACCTGGCGGGATCATAGCTGTTATTGGTTATGGCCTTATTAAAAGCAATGAACAAACCAATGATTTGATCAATCATTTTTTTTATCGGAATATTGTAGGACCTTATTGGGATCCTGAACGTGGGTATCTGGATGATGGATATCGCAGCATCCAGTTTCCGTTTGAGGAAATTCAAACTCCGGATCTGGAAATGGAGTTTAGTTGGGATTTTGAGCATCTTATGGGTTACCTAAAAACCTGGTCGGCAGTAAAACATTTTCAAAACAAGAATGCTTATGATCCTGTTGATGTAATTTCAGAGGATCTGAGAACTGCTTTTGGGGAGCGTAGACTGGTGATATTTCCTCTATTTTTAAGGCTGGGACAAAAAAAACATCCAATTGACAATTCATAATTAACAAATCCCAAACCTATCTGCTTGTTCTTGTTAGTTTAGCAATCCCGGATCAGGGATTGTTGATTTAACAATTAAGTTCAATTTCCAGTTTCAAAATAGTCGGCATAAAATATGATAGATCCTATTCCGTTATCAACTAACAGTTTAAAATCAATAGGATGAAAAAAACGATTCTTGGAACTTTGATATTGCTTACTTTATTGCCTTTGGCGACTTTGGGCCAGACTATCGAGGATAATAAATCTGTTACTGCTTTAGTTCTTTCCGAACTCAACCGAGAACGTTTGTTACAGCGGGAAAATCTTGATTTCAGGATCAAAGAAATGGACTCTAAGATCAATCATCTGGATGAAAGTATTAAAAACACTAATTCATCTTCAGAAAAGGTAGAGAAATTGTTGGAGCGGGTACAGATCCTGGAAGAAAAACAATCGGAACTGGATAAGAATGTCGTTAGTGTTTATAAATATAATTATAGTTCGGCAGTGCTGAACCTGGCTTCGATGGAACGAGAAATAAAACCGCTCAACTTGTTTAATAGCTCCCGGGAATTCTACACCACTCTGGACAAGGTGAGCAATCCCATGAACTATGAAGGTTATACCGCCTGGTTTAAAAACTTTGAAAAATACATTGAAGAAAATAAGGGGAGTGAGGCAAAATTGGCAGCCCTGAGCAATATTATGCAGGTTACCGGAAATTTGGCCGAGGGTACTCCTTTTACGGGAATGTTTGCGGGCAGTCTCTTCGACGGGATTGGGTTATTTATCAATTCCCTTGGCCGTAGGGACCGGGAATTGAGGGAAAAAAGTTTAAAAATGTTTAAATTAACTACTTTGGTTTCCCAATTTACCCATGATAAGAACCTGATAGAAACGGAATGGAATGCAATAACAAAAAGTTTAGACGAATTAAAGGAGATTCAGCACAATGCAATGGAAGAAAATATCGTACAGATTTTAGGAATCAACCGAATTGATTTTAAGAAATATTTTACGGATGAAACCGATGCAAAAAAGCGTACTCAATATATCCTGGATATTTCTAAAATTGCCGAAGATAAAATTGCCGAAGAAAAGAACCAAAATCCGGAAAACTGGAAACAGGACTATTACAACCAGATGGTGGCCGTACAAAATTTAAAGATCCGTTTTGGGACAATTACATTTCGGATTTTGGAAAATCTCGACAAATATAAATTGCTTATCAATAAATATAAAAACGATGAATTGTTGAAAGATCGTATTGCCCAGTTGGATTCAAAGCTAATTTCGGTACGAAACAGTTTTGAATCTACTTTTAACCCGCAGGATTATATCAAGGCATCTAGTGAGATGTATATAGTTGAATAGAATTAAGATGTTAGATTTGAGAAACAAGATACAAGACTAAAGAATAAAACCAAACGGAAGAAACAAGACTAAAACAAAAAAATATGAAATAAATAAGAAATGAGACTTAAAAAAGTTAGTAGTATAAAACCCAAACTTTCCTGAAAGTAGAGAAATACATGAATGAATTTTCAAGTCTCTTTTCTATGTTCTATATTCTTTTTTTTCTAACTTTTAATTATCCACACTTGGAAGATCCGCAATCTTTACAGGTTAAACAACCTTCCTGATAAATCAGGTTGGTGGAGTTGCAATTGGTACATTTCTGTCCTTTTGCTTCGGTTCCATCGGCTACATAGCGTTTTAAAGCGCGTGCTACTCCGTTTTTCCATGTGTTGATGGATTCGTTGTCAAGTTGTAAACTGTTAATAAGATCTACTGCCTTATCTATTCGCATTCCGTGCCTTAAGGTACCAGAGATCAATTTGGCATAATTCCAGAATTCAGGATTGAATTTATGGGATAATCCTTCAATAGTTGTATTGTAACCTCTCTGATTTTTATATTGAAAATCATATCGGGAGGTTCCATCTTCATTTTTATTTTTAATGATCAATCCCTTGTTGACCCATCTCGGTATTAAAATTCCATCCTCATCATCAACAAAACCGGTAAAGATTTCGTAAGGTTTGTCATCTATCAATCCAATAAAAGCGATCCATTTTTCTTTGCTGTTTTGAAAGCGCACCACATCGGCTCCTAAAATCTGGGGACGTTTGGTAGAAAAAACAGTTCCAGTTCCATCTTCCTTTTTTTCATCATTTGAAATCAATACACCGGAACGGGAACCATCTCTGTAAACGGTAACCCCTTTGCAACCTGCTTCCCAAGCTTCAAGATAAAGATTTCCAACAAGTTCTTCTGTAGCATCGTTTGGCAAATTGATAGTAACACTAATGGAGTGATCTACCCATTTTTGTACAGCGCCCTGCATTTTAACCTTACTAAGCCAGTCGATATCATTTGAAGTTGATTTATAATAAGGTGATTTTTTAACCAAATTATCTAAATCCTTCTGACTGTAATCTTTGTCAATTTCATAACCGTTAACTTCCATCCACTGTTTAAATCTGTGGTGAAAAACAACATATTCTTCCCAGGAATCCCCAATTTCATCTACAAAATCTACTCTGGCTTCCTTATCGTTTGGATTTACTTTTCTTCTTCTTTTGTAGACCGGTAAAAAAACAGGCTCAATTCCAGAAGTAGTTTGCGTCATTAAACTGGTTGTGCCGGTAGGGGCAATGGTCAATAAAGCGATGTTTCTTCTTCCGTGTTCGAGCATTTCGAAATAGAGTTTTTCATCGGCTTCTTTCAATCGGAGTATAAATGGATTGTTTTTTTCTCTTTCTGAATCATAAAAAGCAAAAGCACCTCTTTCTTTCGCCATTTGAACTGAAGCTCTATAAGCCTCTATCGCAAGGGTTTTATGTACTTCTACAGACAGTTTTGTTCCTTCTTCACCTGCATAAGCAATATTCATGGCCGCAAGCATATCGCCTTCAGCCGTAATTCCTATACCTGTTCTACGACCTTCATCTGCTTTGGTTTTAATTTTCAACCAAAGGTTTCTCTCCACACTCTTAATTTCATCATCTTCCGGATCGGTACCTATTTTTGCAAGGATATCATCTATTTTTTCCAATTCTAGATCGATGATATCATCCATGATACGTTGTGCCACCGGAATATGTTTTTTAAACAATTCAAAATTAAAGCTGGCATTCTTTGTAAATGGTTCATCCACATAAGAAAATAAGTTGATGGCCAGCAATCTGCATGAATCATAGGGGCATAGCGGAATTTCACCGCAGGGATTTGTAGAAACAGTATTGTATCCCAAATCGGCATAACTATCCGGAACAGATTCCCTTATAATAGTATCCCAAAATAAAATTCCCGGTTCTGCCGATTTCCATGCATTATGAACAATTTTATTCCACAATGTATTTGCTTCAATTTCCTT
>JBDNHN010000536.1:0-5846 GCA_041688725.1 Gillisia sp. | reverse complement strand
TATAATACAATTAAAACTAAACTTGAAGCTTTCCAAAAGTTCAAGCGCAAAACCTATCGTCTTGTTGATGTCAACCTAAAGTTTAGAAATGATTTTTTAGAATACCTGTTAGACGTTTATAAGTTGGCCAGAAATACTGCAGGTAGAGATATTAAGTTTCTTAAAATAATCTGTTTGGATGCTCAGCGATCAGGATTCAAAGTTAACCAGGAATTAGCCAGCATTAAGGGATTCAAAGTTGAAGTAAAAAAGATCTATTTGAATTTTGAAGAAATTGAAAAAATAATTTCTAAAGAATTTGATGATGAAAAGCTTAAAAATGCACGAGATTGGTTAGTGATTGGTTGTTATATTGGACAAAGGGTTGGTGACCTGTTATCTTTGACTAAAGACAACATAAGGAAGCTTAATGGCAGAAAATTTATAGAACTTACCCAGCAAAAAACTAAAAAGAAAGTGACTATTCTTATTCATCCCAAAGTTCAAAAAATCCTGGATAATTACAATGGAGACTTCCCAATGGTATATAGTAAAAATCTTTCCAGCACAATGGCCAAATTCAATTTATATATCAAGGACGTTTGTTTTGATGCCGGACTCACAGAAATTATTTCCGGCTCCAAAATAGATCCTGAGACCAACCGAAAAGAGGAAGGTGACTTTCCAAAGTTCCAGCTTGTAACTTCCCATATTTGTCGCAGATCATTTGCCACCAATCATTATGGGGATATACCAACTCCTTACTTACTCAATATAACTGGGCATAGCACGGAGCGAGAATTTTTAAACTACATAGGAAAAACTTCCATTGATTACGCTGATCAAATGGCGAGCTACTGGGAAAAACAGATCGAAAAACAAGAAAATAATAACCATATTTAATACAGAAATGATTGCAGCAGAACTACTTGAACATTTAGTGAAAAAGAATGAAGAATTTTATGGAAAAATTTCAGGACATAGGTTTTTTAAAGATACTGAAGAATTTCAAGATCCAGAATACATTTTATTCCAGGAAGATTTTACATATACTTACATTACTAATTTCCTGAAAGAGCTTTATGCTATATATTATAAACAGAAGGATATTTTGCAACGAGATCTAGAATTCTTTAAAGACCCCAAAAGTAAAGAAGACTTTATTTTTAGCGAAATTCAAAAATATAAGAAAGAATACGATTCTAATGAATATAATTATATTTTTACCTTGCACAATTTTCACAACGAGTTTTTTGAAATAGAAAAAGTAGATACCCTTGTCTATAATCTCATATCAATTCACGAAGAAATATTTGAACTTTATGAAGAGGTACCAAAATCTCAAATCCACCTTGATGCAATAGACTATATCCTGGAGGAAGAATTTTTTGAAATGAAAAAAATAGCTGAAATCTTAATTTCATTAAAATTAATTCATCTTGAACAAGAAAATTTTCAGAAAGAAAGCACTCCTCAAATTCCTAGGTTACAAAAAAAGGACAATAGTAAATTAACCTTAAATCAAAAACTCCTGTTAATAGATAAATTGGTGTCAATGAATAATTGGACAAATTTAACTCAAACTAGGCAGGCGGAATTGATACATTTAATAACTAATCAAAACATAGATAATATTATAAAAGGTTTACGCAAATTATCCAAAAAACCGTCAGAAAAAAGTACTCGAGAAACAGACGATTTCGAAAACATAAAGAGTATTACTAAAGACTTGAACTGATAAATTTTATATTGATCTGATATATTGATTTTTACGCTTTAACTTTCTTTTTTAGGGTAACCATAGGGGTTACCCTTTTTAGTTAAAAACAATAAACTCCGATAAGTTTGCCAGGTAATTAAAACACAATTATCATGAACAAACACATCACACAACTACACGATGTAAATCCTGAGGATTACAAAAATGATATCCTTTGCGGGATAGCCAAACAATTCGAAAAATTTTCGAAGAACTTCCAGCCTAAAGATCCCACCATCTGGATTGGGAGGAAAGAGGCAGCAGAAATCTTAGGAGTCACCTATCCTACCCTGCTGGATTGGAATAAAAAAGGAATTCTACATCCTTTTAAAGTAGGAAATCGAGTAAGATATCGTCGCAATGATATTGAACAAGTACTTCTTAGTTCCAATAAAAAAGCTTCAAAATAGGACTTTTGAAGCTTTAATCTCTACCAATAAATATTCAGTAATATTAAAATTTTTAGGTAATGTCAAATATAAAGAATTTCGGGGACCAACGATGTCTCTATTGTAAAAGAAGTAAAAAGTCACAAAAGGTTGGAAATGATATAAGAAAAGCTATAAGAAAAATATATTGCGGGGATCCTCTTGCGGAAAGGCTAATTATCAATATAGAACTGCGGTCGGTTTACGATACCCCACAAAATTATGCTCGTTACAACTATAATATTTATAAGTAATGGCAGAGTATATAAGAATTGGAACTTCCTATTTTAAGAAAGTAAAAAGACCAACAACCTCCGGAGACCTAAAATACACCCTCCTTTCCTGGAACCGGCAAACCATAGTTGATGATAATGGAAAGAGCTATCTGGAGGATATTGAAAAGTATGAAGGATTTATTGTGAAACCATCTCATAATAATTACAAACTGGTAATAGATAATTTCTATAACGAGTATAAGCCATTGAGTCATGATCTTAATATTGATTATAATACCGGCAGCATTTTTATAACCTTAGAATTTCTTGATCATATTTTCAGTGAGCAGCTAGAAATAGGTTTAGACTATCTAACTATTTTGTGGCTATATCCTACACAGATTCTGCCAATCTTCTGCCTGGTAAGTGAAGAACGAAATACAGGAAAAACTACCTTCCTGAATTGGCTAAAGCTGATATTTGAGGAAAATATGACAATGAATAAAAACGAGGATTTTAGGAGCCGATTTAATTCTGACTGGTCCCAAAAAATCATAGTTGCTATTGATGAAGTTCTATTAGACAAGAGAGAAGACAGCGAAAGAATAAAAAACCTCTCTACCTCTCAAACTTTTAAAACTGAAGCAAAAGGAATAGACAAGTTAGAAACTCCTTTTTTTGGTAAATTTATATTGTGCTCAAATAATGAAAATAATTTTATTTTGATCGATGAAAATGAAATTAGGTATTGGGTAAGAAAAATTCCTCCAATCACAAATTATTCTGACAAATTTGAGAAAAAACTTATTGAAGAAATCCCACAATTTGTGGCTTTCCTGAATAGTAGAAAAATCCAATCAGAGAATAAATCCCGTATGTGGTTCACAAAAAAACAAATTCATACAAAAGCACTTGAAAATCTGGTTAAAGGAACAAAAGCTAATCTTGAAAAAGAGCTGTTATATGTTATAGACGACATGTTAGAGGAATTTGAATTAAAGGAAATAAAGCTCACAACTGGCGATTTACACGATGCAATTAAAGATTCGTATTACAAGGTGTCTCAGTTTCGGATTATGCAGTTAGTAAAGGAAAAATGGAAGCTAGACAACCCAAACAGTAGTTACGATAAATATTTTAAATCTGTAATACCAGGTAGTTCTGAATGGCAAATTTCAAGTACAAACAAGAAGGGAAGGTGCTATACCTTTAAAAGAGATTTTATAAAAAACTTGTTGAATTGTTGAACAATCTAATATTCACTTATAACCCAGAACTTTACGAGTAAATTATATTCAACAGCAGTTCAACAAATCGATTCCTGGGTTTGTTGAACTGCCGTTGATTTATAAACTATTGACCAACCAACACTTGCGTGTGTTTTCAACAAGTCAACAACAAAATTGATATCTTCTTAGTCCATTAAACCATTATTGCAACCCAGTTGGAGCTAAAATCTCCGAGGGTTCGAAAGAAATTTTTAAGTGAGAGTCCATAGTTGAGCAATAGAATAATAACAACCATTCTTTATAAAAGATTAAAATACCGGGGTTTCGAAACCCAACATCTGGAATATTGTGTCCCAACTTAATTTTATTGTAAAAAGTTTCATGTTATATGTATATCCTGAAAATATATGATAGAATCCTTTACATTAGATGTAATATTATACGTTGCCTTTAGTACCAGAAATTTATGTTAAAAAAAGTATAATTCATTTGGAGTCGGGAATCATTGGAATTTTACTTACTTTGTTAATAGCACGAAAATCCTAGTGGATTTCCACGCAACAAACCATACCAAAAACCGCTACCTTGCATTAATTATATGACGTATAAGAAGTTAAACATAAATAGAGAAAAAATTACTCCCTTACTTGAGGAATATTGTAAAAAAGAAATTGAAGACGTTAGCATTGCTTCTAAAACAGTAAGGAAAGGACAAGAAGAACAATTTATAATTAATGGTACTCTAGGTAAACTCAAAAAAGAGATAAAAATTTCTTTTATATCAAACCAAGAAGGCTCTACTACCATAAATTATAAAATGGGAAAATCACAGGATATTAGTCAAAAATTGGCTAATTTTATTTGTGAAAATGGTATTATAGATAGTCGGAATTATTCAATTTATTCTTTAAATGGAGTAAGTTTGGAAGATTTTGAATTAGTTATTAATTCCTTGGAGACTGATTTCGAATCCATTGAGATTAGCAATAAAAATATTCAACATGGCATTCAAAAAAAATTAAAAATCCAATCTGGTGAAGCTATTACTTTTAACTACTATAATAATGGCTCATTAACAATTACTGGTCGACCTCTGTTATTTCATAGTTCTGCTTTAAATTATTTTACGGAATTAGATTATATAAAACCATCTCAGCGATTTGAATCAGCTGTTCAGTATTATCATATAGATACTAAATTTTCAGAATTCGAAATAGAATTAAATAGAAGATTACCCGTATCCTTTCAACATCTACCTGAAAACATCAAAGCATTAATCTTGAGTGGAGTAATATTAGAAAAAATAGAAGTTGACTTACCTGATTATTCAACTTTTACTTTCAACGCTTTAAAAGCTATTGAAGGACTAATGAAACATCTACTTTTTGAAAAAGGTATTATTATTGAAAGATCATTTGATATATTTAAGAAAGATATTGAACCGGTGGAAATCAAAACATCCATAAGCACCAATATAAATTGTATAAAAACCAATGAAGTAATTGAAAAATTATATGAATTTTACAAAAAAGAAAGACATACTTTATTTCATACTGAGTATATTGACGTAGCAACGAGAATAATTGACAAAAGAGAAGATGCAGTAGAAATACTAAATGAATCTTTATTGCTAATTGATGACTCCTATAATATATTATTAAACAGATGAAAAAATTTGAGATTATAAAAAGAGGAAATTATATGTTTATTCAGTCCGTCAGTTATAATAATCCGATAAATAATTTGAATCAAGTAGCTAAGGAACTGAGAAAATATAAATATGAGGGAAATGTTATTTTTGATTTACTTCTATCAACAGGAAATACTTCAAATAGGTTTTTAGTTTCTAGATTCCTTAACAGGAATTTTGAAACAAAATCTTTTAAGAAAACTCAAATTTCTCCAAAAATCAAAAATGAAATCACTATTTATTATAAGGATAATATTGAATTTCTAAAGAATTCAATATTACCGAAAAGTACTATTCAAAAAATAGTTGATGAGAATCAATTAGATTAATAACGCAAGCAAATAACGGGTTTAACCGAAAAAGTGTAATTTTGAAAACCAAGTAACAAACAACAAAGCCGACAAGTTCGCATCCCTACTCCCACAACTTGCGTTAACCGAGACCTCAGACTATCGAAAAAAAAACCCTTTCTTAATAACTTTGTTTTCTGCTATTTAGGGATCATTGGTAATGACAATGGTAATTCAACGGAGCCGTTGCAACGGC
>JBDNHN010000535.1:0-3263 GCA_041688725.1 Gillisia sp. | reverse complement strand
GTTAATTGCTGAATATTCTTCTTTATCCTTACAACTAAACAAAACTAAAACGCTAAAAAATACTGTAAAAAGTTTAAATATATTTTTCATTTTTATAAAATTAATTTGTTACAATTTTATATATTATTAGGTGTTTACAATATGACATCTATCACATTATATAATATCTCTTAACTGATCAGTACTTAAATTAAAAAGAAAAAATAAAACGTACAATTAATAAACAGAGTATTTAATAGCCTGGGTAAATTAAAATAAGTTTGCTGATCAAAAATACAAAATACATCAGGCGGAATACGTTAAGGTCAATATTTTTTTGGGAATTTTCTTAATCCAGAATTAGAGTCTAAGTTTTTTCTTCAATTTTAAAAAGATCAGAGCGGTTATAAATGCATCCCCGGAAGCTGTATGCCTATCACTTTTTGAGATCTTAAAAACTGCGCATAATTCATCCAAACCGGAATTTTGATCGGATTGCCAACCTTTATATTTCTGATACAACGCATTTGTATCTATTTTTTTATTCTTAAGTTTTCCCAGCTCTAATCGTTTTAAAGCCTGATTAATCATTTTTACATCAAAAATGGTGTGATGACCCACAAGGGTTGCATCCCTTATATAGGAAAGAAAACGAATGACAGCCTCAGATTCGGTTATTTTTTCTTCTTTCCCGGTTTTCAAAATTCCGTGAATTGGAACAGTTTCCGGACGATACACTTCCTGCTCTAAAAAGACCTCAAAATAATCATCTACAAGAATGGCATCTCCTCCAATTCCTATGGCACCAATGGATAAGATCACATCCTTTTTTGGGTCCAATCCTGTGGTCTCACAATCAAAAACCACAAATCGTTTAGAAGGATGTTTTCCGGCTTGTTTTTGAAAACAGGACAAGTAATCCTTCCAAAATTGGTGAGTCTCTTTTTTCGTTTTTCTAAACCAGTCAAAGCTCATGTTTAGGTAAAATAAGTAAGTTGAAAACGAAGTTTTAAGATATCGTGAAGTTCATGAATGGGTTGAAACGAATTTTTTAGTTTTACTTTATCAGATTTTGACAATTCTTTTAAATTCAGGAACCTACCGCTGGAGTTTTGAGACAATCCTTCACGGGTTCTAAAATACATCAAATTTGCAAATGCTTCGGCACAAACTTCAAAAAACTCCCTGTTCTGAGGCTCAAGTTCCGCCAATTTCTTAAATCGATCCAAGGTATTATTCACCCCTGTAATATGATTGCTCAAAATAAGCAACCGAGCGGCATCAATAAGGGGCAGCATCGCCCTGCTTTTAATATCAAAAGAATCCTTGTGTTCTCCATCCGATTCCACCAAAAATTGCCTGAAAAAACCAATTGGGGGAGGATTTCTTAAAGCATCGGTTCCCAGGTAGGCAAAAAACAGCTGGTTATTTTGGATGCTTTTAAAAATCTCTTCGGTAATGGCATTTGTCAATCCTTTATCACCATACACATAGTCATAATCAAAGAAAATGGTACACATCATAATTCCTTTTTCTCCGGGCTTAAAAATCCAGGTACTAAATTGTTGTTTCCATTCTGAGAGCGATTTACACCACAACGGGTTACTCGCCATCATTTCGGCGGGACAGTATTCATATCCAACTTTGTTCAGGGTTTTATTCACTTCTGCAGCCAATTCTAAAAAGTAGTTTTTCACCTTTTCATAACCTTCTCCTTCAACATCTTCAAAAACTATAGCATTGTCCTGATCGGTCAAAAGCAATTGTTCTCTTCTCCCCTGACTTCCCACATTCATCCAGGCAAATTGAACCGGGGGTTTTTCTCCTATTTGTTTAATAGCCAAATAAACCGCTCTTCGTGTGATTGCAAGATTTATTTCTCCGGCCAATTTTGAGATATGTTGTATGGGAATATTGCCTTCTATTGAATTTTTAATTAAGGAGGTTAGCTTTTCCCTGACGCCTTTTAAATCTTTGGCGCGAGTTGCGCGTTTTACCAGCTTTAATATTACTCCTGGATTATTTGTTTGGACAACTGAAATATCGTGTTCAGAAAGGATCCCGATAATTTTTGATCCCGGGGTTCCGTCTTTTGTGACACACAAATGGCCTATGCCCTCTTTTAAAAGCAACAACTGGGCTTCTGCAATAGATATATCCCGGGAAACCGTAATTACAGGTGCCGACATAATTTGTGAAACTGGCACTGTAATTGGAAATTTTCCGGTGGCAATTTTGAATCTCAAATCTTTATCGGTGACAATTCCAACCGGGAGTTGATTTTCCTCAATAATAACACTCCCAATTTTGTGGCTGCTCATCAACTTTGCGATTTCTTCTACAAAATCTGTGGATTGCGCTGTAATTGCTTTTTTAGTATAAACAATAGGCTGAAAATAGGGAACTTCAGGCTCCTGTTTTGCAATAAAACTATTCTCGGAAATTAATTTTCCCTGATAATCTTTATCGTATGGATTTCGGGTATTGGAAGCAAAACTTTCCAATAAAAAATTTAAAACCTCCTGATTTTGCATCACAAAGGGTTTAAATATCTCAATGGGAATTGCATACAGGATGCTTTCTTCCTGTGCTTTTGCTGCCATTGCGTACTGATTTTTCGCAAAAAAAGGACGCAAACCTATAATATCTCCCTCATCACATTGGTCAATGAGGATTTCTTCCCCATTTGAAATAACAGAAAGACCTATAGCTCCATCTTGAACAACATAAAAATTGTGGTGAGCAGTATCGCCCACCTGAAATAGGATTGCGTTTTTTTCATGATATACAACCTGCACCTCGTTGGATAAATCCAATAAATCAGGGTAAGGAAGACTTTTAAAGGGAGGAAAATTTTTTAAAAAATCAGCTACCCTTTCAGCAATCGAATTTTTCATGGTTTAAATCAAAACTTTAAGGTACAAAAGAATTTTTGGATATGAAATTATGAAAACCAGGCATTCGCTGAGAAAAACCACCTCCTAGGAACCTGTGCCTTTTAAAAATTTATGGGTATGTTAATTAAACTCTGCCTGGTTTAATTAACATACCCATAAAAATCAAAAAGCTTATTAATAAGCCCGTTTCTAATTGCCGTAAATTATTCGGCTAATGTTCTCATATAATTAACCACCAACCATCGGTCTTCATCGGTTAATTTTTTTGAAAATTCCGGCATATCATCTCTTCCTTCTGAAATTTTGTAGAATAAAGCACCATCAGTTTGTGATTGTGTGTCTTCCGAAGAAAAATCTCCTAAGTCTCCTTCTTGATCTGCAGCTTTT
>JBDNHN010000534.1:0-1869 GCA_041688725.1 Gillisia sp. | reverse complement strand
TATTTTGCCGATGACAAAATGTACGAAAAAACCTTTTTGTTCCCGAAAAATTCTATTAATGAAGCTGCTTTAAAGAATTTACCGATTATTAAAAAACAGGGCGTTCTGGTAAAATAAGCATACTGCTACAAAAAGGTGTAATCTCTGGATTGTGCTTTTTATTATGGTAGTTTATCTAAAAACCTAAGACCGTACCGGCCACTTGAATGCTTGATAATTGTGTCGTAATTTTTAAACAGATCTTGGATTTACTTGAATTTGTCCTCCAATTGCTTTCAAAACTTTCATTATCGTCGCAAATTGAGGTTTGGCTCCATCAGATAAAGCTTTATACAAACTCGGTCTGCTCAATCCTGTTTCTTCAGATATTTTGGTCATTCCTATTGCTTTTGCAATGATTCCAATTGCGTTAATTACATCTGCGTTATCTCCTTCTTCCAAAACTGTATTGAGATATTCTGCAATCATTTCTTTGCTGTCCAAATAATCCGCTATGTCAAATTTTGAAGTTTCCATTTTCCTATTTATATAATTTGTTCCAAATTTCTTTTGCTTTACTTATGTCTTTCTGTTGAGATGACTTATCCCCGCCAATAAGCAGAACTATAATCTTTCCATCTTTTTCCTTGAAGTAAACTCTGTAGCCTTTTGCGTAATTCACTCGCAATTCTCTAATTCCGTCGCCCATAGGTTTGTAATCTCCAAAATGTCCATCGGTTTCTATTCTCTGAAGTCTAAATAGAATTTTTGCCTTGGCTTTCAAGTCCTTTAACTTTCTCAGCCACTTGTCAAATTCAATTGTTTTCTCAATAAAATACATAAATATTGTATCTAATTGGATACAAAATTACATTAAATTTTTAAAATTAATAGAATCTAATTTAATTTTTAGCAGAGTGGTAAAATCCACCACATCTCCAGTCTCTCTAAAAACTAAGTTTCCTGCCAATTATGGACTAAAATGCGCTTTTTAAACTTGCTATTAGGATTAGGGAAAGATCTTCCGAGAAAAGTAGTCAACAAAGTTATTTAGAAAAAGGAAGGTTTCTAGACAGGCTGTCGGTTATGTATAAAAGCAGTAGCGGAATTCCAAAGTTCAAAATCTTCAAAATTACCTGAAAAGACCGCAATTACGATTACATTATTGCAAGTAGTTATGGTTTAAATATTTCTATAGTTCCATCACTTTGAACAGTCCATACTAAATTATCATTATACCAAACTTTTGATACATTGAAATAACCTTGACCGGCTTTGGAATATACTTTTATTGTATCTGTTTCCGACTGTGTTAGTTGTAAAAAAGCAATGTTTTCTACCACTTTGTATTCAGTTGTTTCTTCAACAACTTTAGATGAAGAAGGATTTGTAAATACTTGTAAAATTTTATTATTATTATATGATAATGCTAAACTCCCCAATTCAAACCCATTTTCAATAGTTACTCCTACGGGTTCATTATCAATAAGATAAAAGAGTTTCATGTTTTCAATATCATATGAACCTTCCACCGAATTGTCTAGTAAATTTTGTCCATTTTGATTTTTGAAACTCAAATGAATCTGATTATCTAAATTAAATGCATTTGAAGGACTATCATCGTTGCTACTACATCCCATTATTAGAGTTATAGTTAAAAAAATTAATATTTTAAGTTTATCCATATTTATAAGATTTGGGTTGGGTTAATAATTACTAAAAACGTGTTATATCTATAGCAATTTAGTCATTTAATTTAAATTAATGCAAAATAAACGCAGTTTATAATCATTCTTTAAAGATTTGGTAAATTTTTTGCTCTCCCATTCCTTATATATAAGAATCATAAATACTTCTGACATTTTTTTAATGCTTTGACACCATCTATTT
>JBDNHN010000533.1:0-1932 GCA_041688725.1 Gillisia sp. | reverse complement strand
TCGTTTTTCAACAAATTCAGGAATGGTATACAACCCTTTTTCAATAAAAATAGGCAAAAAGTATTTTCCCACTATAATTAAAGTGATGGCCGCCATCCATTCATAAGATGCAATTGCCAATCCCAAAGCAAACCCGGAACCGGACATGCCTATAAACTGTTCCGCAGAAATATTTGCAGCGATTAATGAAGTCCCAATAGCCCACCAAGGCAGAGATTTACTAGCCAAAAAATAATCTTCAGCAGTTTTTTGATGTCCTTTTTTATCTCTGGAAACCCATAGCCCTACCCCTAAAATTAATACAGCATAAGCTATAAAAACGAAATAATCCCAAAATCCAAAATGTGCAGTCATAATTTTTTATTAATATTTAATTATTTTTTTTTCTCTATCACTTGTTATGGCTTCAAAAGCAATTAATTTTTTATCGCTTTTTCTGAATTGACTTTGATAAATAGGGCTGCAAATTTTTTGCTATAAACATTACAATAACCTACAGCATCATTTCTTTGAACATAAACCGACTTTTTTGTCAATTTCAGTAGCTAAAAAACACCATTAAATTCAGCATTATTTTCTCCAATAATGTTAATTCTTCCTGGAGATTCTATAATTACAACGTTTTCGGAGTCCTTAAAATAAATTTACTTCATTAATAGAGCTAGATTATTCGGCCATTTTACCAATTAGAATGCTAACTTACTAAATTTATCAATATAAAATTACTTATTTATAATAGGAATTCATATAAGAATATTAGGTGCAAGACAGGCACTAAAAGGATATCAAGTTCTAAAACCAAAGGCCTCTTTGAATTTAATCTTTCCAGTTTCTAAATTAAAAAACCTTTATTTCTGAAAAGCCTTTTCATGCGAGCGGATAAACTTCGCTCGGGATAAACTTCCCCTCTCTCCTCATATACTTTCCGCCAAATTTTTTCCATAAAAAAAGCTCCTCGATTTCGAAGAGCTTTTGTGCGGGCGGAGAGACTCGAACTCTCACACCTTGCGGCACCAGATCCTAAGTCTGGCGTGTCTACCAATTCCACCACGCCCGCATTGGCTATTATGGCTGCAAATATACACAATACTTACAAATTGCAAAGTACATCGTAATCTTTTTTCAACAATTTCAATCAAAAAAAATTTGCGTAATTTTGAGCTAACAAATTTAAGTAAAATGAAAAATATAAAATCATACGTAAATCAGCACAAGGATCGATTTATTAATGAGTTGATTGAGCTGCTAAAGATGCCTTCAGTTAGCGCCGATTCTGCTTTTAACAAAGACACTTTAAAAACTGCCGATGCGGTAAAAACAGCACTTGAAAAAGCAGGTTGTGACACAGTAGAAATTTGCAAGACCCCGGGAAATCCAATAGTGTACGGAGAAAAAATAATCGATAAAAAATTACCGACCATCCTTGTTTACGGACATTACGATGTGCAGCCAGCCGATCCTATAGAACTTTGGGATTCGCCACCTTTTGAGCCCGTTATTAAAAAAACGAAAATCCATCCCGATGGGGCTATTTTTGCCCGCGGTGCTTGTGACGATAAAGGTCAAATGTATATGCACGTGAAAGCGTTGGAGTATATGATAACAAACAACCAACTTCCTTGTAACGTAAAATTTATGATTGAAGGTGAAGAGGAAATTGGTTCCGTTAGTTTGGCTTGGTTTGTTGAACGCAACCAAGAAAAATTAGCAAATGATATTATTTTAATTTCCGATACTGGGATGATTTCAAACTCACAACCTTCAATAACCACAGGTTTGCGAGGATTAAGCTATGTTGAAGTTGAAGTTACCGGTCCAAACAGAGATTTACATTCCGGTCTATACGGTGGTGCCGTTGCCAATCCGATCAATATTTTAACCAAAATGATTGCTTCACTGCACGATGAAAATAACCATATCACCATTCCCGGT
>JBDNHN010000532.1:0-2142 GCA_041688725.1 Gillisia sp. | reverse complement strand
GAATTTGGAACGGCGTGTGGCAAAGCCTTTGGATGCGGAGCCCAGGACAAGACCACTTTCGGTCGTTTTTTTTGCTGAAATTCGGTGATGGTGATGGCATCTGTGAGCGCCTGTAAAGGATGGGCAGTAGAACTCTCCATATTTACAACTGGAACCGAAGCGTATTTCTGAAAACTTTTAAGGATTTGTTCCTCTCCGTCTTTTTCTTTATCAATCAAGCCCGGAAAGGCTCTTACCGCGATAATATCTACAAATTGAGAAACAACTGCCGCTGCTTCTTTAATGTGTTCTGCCTTGTTGCCGTTCATAATGCTGCCGTCTTCAAACTCCAACGCCCAGCTTTCAGAATTTATATTCATCACCACGGTTTTCATCCCCAGGTTTTGCGCTGCTTTTTGCGTGCTTAAACGCGTGCGTAAACTCGAGTTAAAAAACAGCATTCCAATGGTTTTATGGTTTCCCAAATGTTCGTATTCAAAAGGATCTTTCTTCAGAGAAAGTGCCTCTTCAATCAGTCTTTGAACGTCAGAAATATCTTCTAAATCTAAAAATTGTTTCATTTTTTACTAAGTTTGACGGTGTAGTTTTTTAGCCACAAATGCACGAATATTTTTCTTTTGTCTTTTATCAAAAGTCTTGATTCCTGGCTCCTAAGTCTTTTTTCTATTTTCTTTTCTCTATTCTCTATTTTCTCAACAGATCAATCAAAGCTTCAAAGAACCTATCAATATGTTCTTTTTTCACCGTCAATGGCGGAAGTATCCTGATTAATTTTTTATTGTTGGAACCTCCGGTGAAAATGTGTTTTTCTAAGATGAGTTTTTTTCTCAGTTCAGCTGCATCAAAACCAAATTCAAGGCCGAGCATAAGTCCGCGCCCTTTTATTTTCTTTACCTGCGGAAGGCTTTTCGCTTTCTCAAAAAAGTAAGCCGAAACTTCGTTTACATTATCGATCAACTTTTCATTTTCAATTACCTCCAAAACAGAAATTGCCGCCGCACAAGCCAGGTGGTTCCCGCCAAAAGTAGTTCCCAACATTCCGTATTTCGCCTTGATTTTTGGGTGAACCAAAATGCCTCCTATAGGAAAACCATTCCCCATCCCTTTAGCTACGGTGATAATATCCGGCTCAATTTGATGATGCTGAAATGCAAAGAACTTTCCACTTCGCCCGTAACCGGATTGTACTTCATCCAGAATTAAAACGACTTTGTATTTTTTACATAGTTTTTCAACTTCTTTAAAAAATTGAGTCGTTCCCTGGTCCAACCCGCCAACACCCTGAATGGGTTCAATAATGACAGCACAAACATCGTTCTTGGCCAATTCATTTTCCAATGCTTCCGAGTCGTTTAAGGCTAAAAAGCAAACTGAATGCTGGCGGTTTAAAGGCGCATTTATTTTTTCGTTATCGGTAACGGCAACAGCGGCAGAAGTCCTGCCATGGAATGCGTTTTCAAAAGCGATGACCTTTGCTTTTCCCGTTTCAAATGAAGCCAGTTTTAAAGCATTTTCATTGGCTTCAGCCCCGGAATTGCATAAAAACAGCTGATAATCTTCACAACCGGACAGTTTTCCCAGTTTTTCAGCCAGTTCAACCTGCAGCGGATTTTGAATAGCATTGGAGTAAAACCCGATTTTTTGAATTTGATCCGTGATCTTTTCAACATATTTAGGGTGTGTATGTCCAATGGAAATCACTCCATGCCCGCCATAAAGATCCAGATATTCCTGTCCGTTTTCATCGGTAACAAAAACGTCTTGAGCCTTAACCGGGGTAATGTTATATAATGGATATACGTCAAATAGTTTCATTTCTTATAGGTTTGAGATTGGAGACATGAATGTTTTTACTCTATTCTATTCTGTTTTCTTTATTCTATTCTCTTAATTCTTTTATCTTGTTTCTTTTGTCTGAAATCTCATCTCCAATCAGGTTTTCGATATCTGGTTAATTTTCTCAAACGAAGCTACAATTCCTTTTATCAGGGAAGAACTCAGTCCCCCGTGCTCCATTTCGTTCAGGCCTTGAATGGTACAACCTCTGGGCGTAGTCACCTTGTCAATTTCCTGTTCCGGGTGGTTGCCCGATTCTATCAGCAAATTAGCGGCACCTGAACAGGTTTGCATTGCCATTTCCTG
>JBDNHN010000531.1:0-2819 GCA_041688725.1 Gillisia sp. | reverse complement strand
GCAGAACAATTTACCGGATTAAAAGGAGTTTTGGTTGATATTAAGGAAACCATTAAAGGTTTTAATATGATCATGGATGGGGAATTAGATCACCTTCCTGAAGCTGCTTTTAACCTTAAAGGTAACATTGAAGATGCAATCCAGGCTGGTGAGAAAATGTTGGCCGAAGCTTAGAATTAGTATTGAGTATAGAGATTTGAGTATTGAGTAGGATAGACTTCTCAATACTAAGTACTCAATACTCTATACTGAATACCAATACTCAAAAATTATGTATTTAGAAATAGTTACTCCGGAAGCAATAGTATTTCAAGCAGAGGTTGAAGCAGTAAAAGTTCCCGGAATAGAAGGGGAATTTCAAATGTTAAACCATCATGCCGCTATAGTTTCCCTTTTGGTTGCAGGTGAGGTTAAAATAAATTTAGCATCAGCCGACCCCGAATTTCTTAAAGATCTTTCTAAAGATTTTAAAATTGAAGGTACAAATGTACTTTTCTATCCTGTTAAAGGTGGAGTGCTCGAAATGAAAGACAACAAAGCCATTATTTTGGCGGATTAATATTTTTCTGTTTTAATTTACAAACCTGTTGTTTTATTGCAACAGGTTTTTTTTATGAATTTTTTTAAATCTTATTGAAATTCCCCCGACTCTTTAACCAGTTTTGTCTCCTTTCAATCGCTGCCTTATTCGCATTGTTATCAATGAAAATTGAATACGTTTGGTCTTCAGAAAAGCTTAGGGAAGTTTTTTTCTCAATCCCGTTTCTAAGATATCTGATTTCCACCGTATCTCCCGGTCGTTTGTTTTTAACGATTGCTTTCCAGTCATCCAGATTGCTTAAAATAGTGGTATCAATAGATTTTAATTCATCTCCATTGGAAAGCAGTGCGTTATAAGCCGGGCTGTTTTTATTGGGATTTCCCGAAATAACAACCGTATTCTCTACATCTTTGAGTGGTGCCCCAAAGTAAGGTTTAGTCTTTTTTTGGATAATGCTAAGTCCTACCGGATCAAAAAGTTTCTGGTAATCCGGCATTTCACTTTTAAAAATATAGTTGTTAAAAAAGTGTGAGGCAAATGTCTCTCCGGCAAAAGTTCCAAGGGTTTTCTGAAGGTCCTGTAAAGTATAGGAAATTTCATTTTTGCCATATTTGAGCCACATAAGCTTCATAAAATCGTCTAAAGTCTGTCCTTCTTTCCTCAGACTTAAATCAAGTGCAAGTCCTAAAACGCTTCCGTAGGAATAATAGGAAATAAAAGTGTTTTCACGGTTTACAGGATCTATAGATGTTGCTGCATCCACAAATGGAGCCTGGTAACTCATTTCTATCGGATTGAAATATGCTCTTGCAGGGGAGTTCCAAACATAATTAAAATTTTTATTAAGGCTTTCAACATATTCTTCAGGGGAAATATTTTCTGCTCTGCAGAGGATAAGATTGGTGTAATAACTTGTGAATCCTTCAGCGAACCAAAGCAAACCAGACATGTTAGCCTTTGAAAAATCGAAAGGTTCCAGGCTTGAAGGTCTTATTCTTTCAACATTCCAGGAGTGAAAAAACTCGTGGGATACGGTACCTATATTTTCTTTCATACCCCCGTTGGCCAAACTTGTCACATCGGTTAAAACCGTGCTGTTTCTATGTTCCATTCCATCACCCGAGACGTTCGGCATATAGCAAGCCAGAAATGTATATTTACCATAATCGTAATTAGGTAATTCCCCAAACACCATCTTTTCCTGTTCTACAATTCGCTTTACTTGTTCAAAATATTGGTTAAAGTCTTCCCCGCTTCCCTGATGATGCAACGCAAACCGGATGATCTGTCCGTTAATTTCAAATTCCCGGAGATCAAAATCACTCATTTCTATGGGGCTATCCATAAAGTAATAAAGATCGGGGGCATAATAGGTGTCAGGATCTATCTCTTTAAGCTGGGTCGCAATTTTCCAGTTTAAATGTTGAGGAGTGTTGAAATTTATTTGAATGGGCCTGTGTTCAAGATCTTTTGCATACATAAAAGTTGCAGGTATATTAAGATGAGCGTGTGTATCATCTACCTGAGAATAAGTCCCGTCAGCCCGGTTTGCAAATAGAGTATAGCTTAAATTTACGGTTCCATCATGTCCTTTTATCTCCCAGGAATATTGATCTGGACGATCTACCTTCAAAATTTCACCTTTGCTGTTTGTGGCCTTAAGGTTGTAAACATTTTTAGCAAATTCATGAAGAGCATATCTTCCCGGGGAGGATCTGCTCATCATTACGGTAAGGTTATTATTGCGGAGGTTGGGAAAATTTATATTGATGAAGGCTTCGTGGTGAACCGGATTTTTAAATGAAACATTATAAGTATTGGTTTGCCCAAATGTTAAGGCGGAAAGAAGAAAAAACAGTATGAATTTTGTCATGATAAAATTTGATATTGGAATTGTAAAAAAACGATTTTAAAGATAATAAATCATCTATTTTTCATAAAAGTATTCCAGAATAGCTCCAATGGGGGATTTTGAGTTTTCATTGTATTATTTTTTTGTTGATAAAGAAAACGACAAAATTATCGATAAACGATGAGTCCATTAATATGTTTTTTTAAAATGAAAACTAAGTATAGATTGAATAATCATCTTTTTAAGATGTTTTATAAGGATCAAACAAATTTTTATTTCTATTTTATACATAGCTAATAAATATATGCCCTGGATGCTATTTAACTGCATTTCCACACATAGAAATTCAATAAATCAGGTATATTTGCGAATAACCGATTTTTAAAGAATATGCTTGTAGCAATACTATTAGGATTTATATTTTCT
>JBDNHN010000530.1:0-4978 GCA_041688725.1 Gillisia sp. | reverse complement strand
TGGGCTACATAATCGTGCAGGGTCCAATACCCATAATCAAAACCGGATTTAACGCTTTCACTTAAACCGTATTCGCGGGATTGAATATTAAAATCCCTTTTTGAAGTTACTCCTATCAATCCTTCATCATCCGGAGTAACTTTTGAACTTATAATTTTATCGCCGCGTTTAAAGACGACTTCTACTTCTTTACCTTTATTTGCGCCCACTATTGGTGCAAGTTCGTGCCAATAACCAATTTCCTGCTCATTAAGGGAGATAAGGCTGTCCCCTTTTTGCAAGCCGGCTGCCGCGGCTGCCCTGTCGGCCAACACGCTATCCAATACCGCATTTTGAATAGGTACAAAAGGCTGCATAACTCCTTCCTGGAACATTCTTGATCCTATATTTTCCGGAACAGCAATAGTTTCCTGCTTCCCATCCTGACGTAGAACAGTAATATTTTTGATATCCCTCATAAAAAGATGTCGGTTGATATCTAAGGAGTTTTCCATTTTTTCACCACTCACCTCTAAAATACGATCCCCATCCTGAAATCCGAATTCTTTAAATTCCTGGGCTACTGCAAATCCACGAGGCATATCATCGGGCCCCACATAATTGCTTCCCCATACGAACAGTACCATCATATAGATCAGAAATCCGAGTACAAGGTTCACCGTTACTCCTCCCAACATAACAATAAGACGTTGCCAGGCCGGTTTACTCCTGAATTCCCAGGATTGTGGCGGTTGAGCCATTTGCTCCTTATCCATGCTTTCATCGATCATTCCGGATATTTTTACATAACCTCCCAAAGGCAACCATCCTATTCCATACTCGGTTCCGCCAATTTTCTTTTTGAAAAGAGCGAATTTTACGTCGAAAAATAAAAAGAATTTTTCGACACGAATTTTAAATAATTTAGCCGGGATAAAGTGTCCCATCTCGTGTAGAACAATAAGCAGTGATAAACTTAATAGTAATTGTATTGCTTTTATTATAAATGGATCCATTCTATATAATTCAATTTTTAAATCGCACAAAAGTAACCTTTTAAAAATTCCTAAAAAAGTATAAATAACACCTCTCTCCTCTCTGAATGAAATTTTAATCTTCACAATGCTACTAATCGATTATTAGAGGTTATTTTTGCCACAAAGAAATTTTTATGCTCCAGTTTTTTGCAAAGTTTAAAACCCTGGGAATTGTATTGTTTGTTCTCTCGGTAATTATCGTTTATAGCATATATACATTAAAAACACCTGAAAAAAAACTTCAGGTGTTTCAACCTGATATGGTAAGTGCCGAATTAGTGGATACCACGGTTCAATACATCAGGAAATACCATAAAATCGCCGATTTTGAACTCTATAATCAAAACGGAGATACCATCACTCAGGATTTTTATGAAGGAAAAATTTATGTAGCCGATTTTTTCTTTACCACCTGCATTAGTATTTGTCCAATTATGACCGATAATATGCTGAAAATTCAGGAACAAATAAAAAATGACTCCGAAGTATTTTTGCTTTCACACACCGTGATTCCAAAGGCCGATACTGTTGCACAGCTCAAAAAATACGCTTTGGAAAAGGGGGTGATGGATTCTAAATGGAACCTGGTAACAGGAGATAAAAAACAAATATATAATTTGGCCCGAAAATCATATCTGGTCACAAAAACCGATGGAGATGGAGGTCCTTATGATATGATACATACCGAGAATTTTGTTCTGGTAGATAAGGAAAAACGCATCCGTGGATTCTATGACGGAACACAATCAAAAGCCATCGCGAAGTTAATGTCTGATATAAAAATCCTCAAATCCGAATATCAAAAAAAATAGTTTTATTCCCTAAACTTTTTTAAGATTAAAATTTAGGCTATTTTTGCCTTGTTTAAAATCAATCTAAATAAAAATGAAGCTAACAGTTGCTCATTTAATACTCGGACAGCGGGGAATAATAAAGGATTTTTCAGTAGATACCGTTCCATTAAAACTTCTGGAAATGGGCTGCTTACCTGGAAATATAGTAGAACTTGTACAAACTGCACCATATAGAGACCCAATGTACCTCAATATAAACGGATGCCATTTAGCTATCCGGAAAGAGACCGCACTTCAAATAGAAATCGAATTAATTTAATATTATGGGGAAACAAATTAATGTAGCATTAATTGGAAACCCTAACACCGGTAAAACTTCAGTTTTCAATCAACTTACCGGGCTTAATCAGCAAGTTGGAAATTACCCCGGGATTACGGTAGAAAAAAAAGAAGGCGTCTGTAAATTACCCCGCGGACTCAAAGCCCATATCATAGATTTGCCGGGCACCTATAGCTTAAATGCCTCTTCCCTGGATGAAAATGTGGTAATAGATCTCCTCCTTAATAAAAACGATAAGGATTTTCCCGATGTGGCAGTGGTGGTGAGTGATGCTGAAAACCTCAAACGTAACCTGTTGCTTTTTACCCAAATTAAGGATCTGGAAATTCCAACTATCCTGGTCATCAATATGGCCGACAGGATGAAAAAGAAAGGGATTTCATTGGATTTGGAACTTTTAGAAGAAAAACTAAAAACCAAGATTGTTCTGGTAAGTGCGAGAAAGGGCACCGGGATTGATGATCTGAAAGAGCAGATCCTTAATTACCAAAAGCGCTCTACTGAACCTTGTTTGAATGCTTCGGATATGGATCCGGAATATTTCAACCTATTGCGAAAAACATTTCCCAATCAAGCTTTATACAAATTATGGCTGGTAATTACTCATGATGCAAATTTTGGAAATATAGACAGGGGCACTCTTACCAAAGATGCAAATTTCAATACTAAAAACGATAGTGATCTAAAACGCCTTCAGCAAAAGGAAACAATATTAAGGTACAAGTTTATTAACGACCTTTTAAAAGAAGCTTTGACGATCAATTTAAAAAACGCGACCGATTTAAGGATAAAATTGGATCGCCTTTTAACGCATAAAGTCTGGGGGTATTTAATATTCTCCATTATCATGCTCACTATTTTTCAGGCCATTTTTGATTGGTCTACAATTCCCATGGATTTTATTGATGTTACTTTTGCCAATTTTAGCGAATGGGCAAAAAACGAATTACCCACAGGCCCTTTTTCCAACCTGATAGCTGAAGGCATTATTCCCGGGTTGGGAGGAATTGTGATTTTTATACCGCAAATTGCATTTCTGTTCCTTTTCATTTCCATTCTGGAAGAAAGCGGTTATATGAGCCGTGTTGTGTTTTTAATGGATCGGATCATGCGCCGATATGGCCTGAGCGGAAAAAGTGTAGTTCCACTTATTTCAGGCACAGCTTGTGCGATCCCTGCTATAATGGCTACCAGAAATATAGAAAGCTGGAAAGAAAGGTTAATTACCATTTTAGTAGTGCCTTTTACAACCTGTTCAGCCAGATTGCCTGTTTATCTCATAATTATTTCCCTGGTTATTCCCAACGAGACCTACCTGGGCCTCAATTTACAAGGTTTAACCCTTATGTTGCTTTATCTCATAGGCTTTGGAACAGCTCTTTCTGCTGCCTGGATTCTAGACAAGGTTCTAAAACTTAAATGCAAAAGTTATTTTGTAATTGAAATGCCCGGCTATAAAATACCTATTTTTAAAAACGTAGCCCTGAATGTAATTGAAAAAACTAAAGCTTTTGTTTTTGGGGCCGGTAAGATCATTTTGGCAATTTCAATTGTTTTATGGGTTTTAGGCAGTTACGGCCCGGGAGAAAATTTTAATAATGCGGAGGAAATAATTACGTTGAGAAATCAATCAGAAAACCTTTCAGAAACACATCTTAAGGAGGAAATCGCTTCATTTAAATTAGAGAATTCTTTTATTGGGATAATTGGCAAGGGAATAGAACCAGCGGTAATACCTCTGGGCTATGACTGGAAAATTGGAATAGCAATTGTTAGCTCATTTGCGGCGAGGGAGGTTTTTGTTGGGACACTTGCCACCATCTACAGTGTGGGCAACGATGAAGAAGAAACTATTAAAAAGCGAATGGCAGCCGAAACAAATCCTATTTTAGGCGGACCACTCTTCACCTTTGCCAGCGGAATTAGCCTGCTTTTGTTTTATGCTTTTGCCATGCAATGTGTGAGTACGCTTGCTATTGTGAAAAAAGAAACAAATACCTGGAAATGGCCTTTACTACAATTAGTAATTATGAGCTCCTTTGCTTATCTTGTAGCATTAATTGCCTTTCAGGTTTTAAAATAAAGCAAGGAATTTAAAAAAATACGACCTAAACACTATGATAACACTTCAGGAAATATTAGTCTTAATAACATTTTTGTTCGCGGTTGGGTTTATAATAACTAAGTTTATTTGGACACCCACTTTTTTTAAGCCGAAGAAAAAATCTGACAAAGACTGTGGGTCCTCAGATTGCGGGTGTCATTAACCAGAGATTCCTCAATATGAATATTCTGAATAATCAGTATTTAAAGTGGCTAAAGTCTGGTGTACTTTGAGTTAAAAGAAATAAAAAAGTTAACTAAGCTTAATCAAAACAGCATGGTTTTTTTCGAAGATTAGCAGTTTCAAAGAACAAATTAAAAAATTCACGTTTGTAACACCTCTATATTTCAAGCCTCCAAAACTTTAGGCATTTTAGGCACTTAAAACTTTATGAACTCCAATGGCTTTTAGTTTTTCCCCGATCTTATAAATTTTCACTTACCTGCATTTCCAGGGTATAATCCATTGTATTCTTTTTGGACGCTGTGAAGGGATATGGAAACAATTTAAATGCTGTGATGGAGTAGATTCCACCTCCGGCCGAAAACTGTAAAGGGATTTTATCCATGGCATATGGGTTAATAACCACCTGTTTTTCGTTGATAAGTTTGCCCTTTTCAAATATTTCAATCAAAACTTTGGCTTCACCTGCCCAAACACAAGTAACATCTTTCGGACATCTGGAATCGGAAATAACTTTTTTAAACCGGATAGATTTATCACC
>JBDNHN010000529.1:0-1793 GCA_041688725.1 Gillisia sp. | reverse complement strand
TGCATCATCAGGGAAGCGAGGAAGACTTTAATCAATATTTTAAACAAGTAAAGAGAATTGTAGGACAGGAAAAAATGGTGTTTGGGCAATTACCTAATTACGATTATGGTAAATATACATTTCTGGCTTGCTATATGCCGAACGTCTCGGGTGATGGAATGGAACATAGAAACAGCACGGTTTTAACCGATGTGACAAGTTTGACCAACGGAGGTATGAAAGAAAATATAGGCACCGTATCCCACGAATTTTTTCACTCCTGGAATGTTGAAAGAATAAGACCTGCAAGCTTGGAACCTTTCGATTTCTCAAAGGCTAACATGTCTGGTTCACTTTGGTTCGCTGAAGGATTCACAAGTTATTACACCAATCTTATCCTCTCCAGAGCACAAATTATTTCCCCTGAAGAATATGTTGAAAGCCTTAATAAAAATTTTAATTATGTTTGGAACTCTCCTGCAAGAGCATATTTCAATCCGGTAGAAATGAGTTATCAGGCTCCATTTGTAGATGCAGCAAAATCTATAGATCCGGTAAACCGAGAAAACACTTTTATTTCTTATTATTCCTACGGAAGCGTTTTAGGACTTGCACTTGATTTAAGTCTGAGGGAAAAAGGACAGACTTTAGACGATTTTATGAAGCTAATGTGGCTCACCTATGGCAAAACCGAAATTACCTATACTTTACAGGACCTTCAGAAAACCCTTGGAACTTTTGCAGGAGAGACCTTTGCTTCACACTTTTTTAACAACTATATTTTTAAAAGTGGAATGCCGGATTATCAGAAACTTTTTGATCTGGTAGGACTTAACATTATCCAAAAAAAGACTAAACCCTACTTTGGGGCACCACTCAAAGATGTAGAGAATACGGTTGTTATTTCAGGAGAACCCTATAAAAATAGCCCGGCTTATAATGCACTGCTTTCCAATGGAGATGAATTAAAATCTATTGATACAACTATTTTAAGCAATCTGGATGACTGGAAGGCAATCGTTAAAAACAAACGACCGGGTGATAAGGTAGAAATAAGATATATTAGAAACGGGATTGAGAAAAAAACTTCCCTAAGCTTCTCTGAAGACCAAACATATTCAATCTCCATAGATACCAATGCGAATAAAGCAGCGATTGAAAGAAGACAAACTTGGTTAAAGAAGTCGGGGGAATTTGAATAAGATTTAAAAAAAATCATAAAAAAACCTGTTGTAATAAAACAACAGGTTTGTAAATTAAAACAGAAAAATATTAATCTGCCAAAATAATGGCTTTGTTGTCTTTCATTTCGAGCACTCCACCTTTAACAGGATAGAAAAGTACATTCGTACCTTCAATTTTAAAATCTTTAGGAAGATCTTTAAGAAATTTGGGATCAGCTGACGCTAAATTTATTTTAACTTCACCTTCAACCAAAAGGGAAACTATAGCGGCATGATGGTTTAACATTTGAAATTCCCCTTCTATTCCGGGAACTTTTACTGCTTCAACCTCTGCTTGAAATACTATTGCTTCCGGAGTAACTATTTCTAAATACATAATTTCTGAGTATTGAGGACTGAGTATTGAGTATTGAGTTGCTTTTCTATCAACCTCCAACCGGTTACCGCCTTCTTATTTTAAGCTTCGGCCAACATTTTCTCACCAGACTCGATTGCATCTTCAATGTTACCTTTAAGGTTAAAAGCAGCTTCAGGAAGGTGATCTAATTCCCCATCCATGATCATATTAAAACCTTTAATGGTTTCCTTAATATCAACCAAAACTCCTTTTAATCCGGTAAATTGTTCTGC
>JBDNHN010000528.1:0-3606 GCA_041688725.1 Gillisia sp. | reverse complement strand
TTTATGTTCGCTTTTTTTTATGAGTATACCCAGGCCTGCTAAAAAAATGAAGACCAAATTAAAAACTAAGTGTTCATTCCAGGATAGTGAGGCTATTACTCCACCACAAGAACATGGAATAGAATCTGCAAAAAATAATACTGCAGTTATATAAACAGTAAACAAGATCATTAGTAGAAGGGAAAGATATAAAGCCACCAGCCTAAGTTTGGAGGAAAAAAACATAAGTGCGACTGTAATTTCAATTAAGGGTACTCCCCACGCCAGCAGCCAGGCAAAGGAACTTAAAAATGGTGACTGTTCGAGCTGTAGGCGAAAAGTTTCGGACTCTATTAGCTTATTTATTGCAGCATATGTAAATAAAAAAATGAACAAAAGGGCAATCCCTTCTGAAACCCAATATGTTTTATATTTACGAAATACCATGATGCTGATTTTATAATATTAAAATTCAGCAATAATACTTGCTCTTATGTCTTGGGCTTTTTACTCTAAGGAAGTGTTATCGACTTTTTGAAGGGTTAATTCCAAAGTGTTTTTTGAAAGCTCTGGAAAAATGAGAAATACTTTTAAATCCGCATTGGTTGGCAATTACAATAAGCGGGGTGTCACTATCCAACAAGAGGTCTTTTGCTTTCTCAAGTCTCTTTTCCCTATGAAATTTGGCAATGGTAGTACCATGAATGAGTTTAAAACCTCTTTTGAGTAGAGTAACATTGGTATTAAGTTCCCCGGCAATATCTGCAATTGGACGCAACGGTATATCAAGGTTATCCATCAAATAATGATATAACTTATCTATTAATTGTTTGTTTTTAGTAAGATTAAACTGAGATCTGGGATTTTTAGCATTTTCAAAGAGTTCTTCTCTGGACCATTCGTTTTTGGATATTGTTTTGACAGCAGAGAGAATAAAAATATTTAAATCGCGGTGTTGGAACCTTGTTAGCCTGCTGTTCATGGTTAAAAACAAGTCTTCTTTTAAACGAAAATTGAGTGTAAATCCATTTTCAAAGGACAAAGAGGTAATTAATTCATTTAATGTTTGAATAGAGGAATTGTCTAAAAGGAAGTGTAAATGCTCCAGGTGCTCTTCACGAAATAATTGAAGAGCCCCGGAATTAAAATCGTAAATCTTTAGGTCTTTTCCTATAAGAAGAATTATATGGTGCAGATACTTAAGATTGTATTCGGGGGAGAGATTTGGCACCGCAACTTTTAATTCCCCGGCTAACATATTAAGTAATACACTTATGGTAGATAAGTTATTAACCAATTTGTTTACTTTGATTCTCTTATCATATTGCCCATTGGCAAGCGCCGTAATGAGCCTGGTAATTTGGTCAAATTGTTTATCATTTGGATAATACATGATTAATTGGTTTTAGGATAGTCCGACAGGAATTGAAGTGCTTTCAATTTATCCTCAAATATCTGGGTTGGCACGTTGGGAAGACTGGTAGAAAGATAAAATTCAGCAGTAACCTTTGAATGGGGGTAATTCACTAATAAAGCTACAGCCGTAGCTTGAATTGAACCTTCCTTTGCTAAATAATCCAATGCATTTTTTTCTGCCTGAATTATATTACGAAGATCGCAAAGAACAGGATAATTCTTATTGTTTTGAATTGATAACCTGAATTTGAGAAGTTGCTTGGCAGTAGTTAATGTAAGATTTTCAATAGGCCCATAAATAAAGTAAAGGATTCCTTTTTCAATCCATACTTGAGCATTTTTATTCTGACCCTGGTCTTTCAAAATAAAATATTTGACTTATTAAGTTGAAATTTAATCAATTATCATTGATAATTTTAAAAATAAATTTACTTATAAGATCATTTTGATACAAAATAAGTCAAATCTTACACCCAAATTTTAACTTACGGGCCAACTTTTTATTATTAAGATCATTATCTATGATATCTAAATCTGTAGTTATTAAATGCTCAAAAAGATTTTATAGCTTCAATAACTTTTAATTAAATATCATATCCGATGGCAAAAATTAAACATAACAATTTTCTCGATACAGTCGATTCTGTTATTTCAAATGCAAAAAAAGAGGGGGTAATTCATTTATATGCGGAAGGAGATAATTTTACGGGTAGGAAAATTGGTATCAATGGTACAGAACTTTTTCATTTTGGTACAACGGGGTATTTAGGGTTAGAGCAGGATGAACGCTTGAAAAATGCCGCGATTAATGCCATCCGGAAGTATGGTACGCAATTCCCACTATCTAAAACATATATCTCACATCCTCTTTACCGGGGACTGGAGGAGCTTATTTCAAAAATGTATAATAATCCTGTTATAATAATGAAAAATAGTACTCTGGGACATATGGCCGTTATTCCATGCATTATAAGGGATGAGGATGGTGTTATTCTTGATCATCAGGTCCATTGGAGTGTCCAAAGTGCATCACAAATTTTAAGAACCCGGGGGATTCCGGTTGAAATGATAAGGCATAATAATTTGGATATGTTGGAAGATAAAATAAAAAGTCTATCCAGAAAATGTAATAAGATTTGGTATATGGCCGACGGAGTTTATTCCATGTATGGAGATTTTGCTCCAATTTTAGAACTTATGGAAATGTGCAGACGGTATCCGCAACTGCATTTGTATTTTGATGATGTGCATGGAATGAGCTGGAAGGGAAAAAATGGTACGGGATACGTAATGGAAGTTTTAAAGGAGCTGCAGGACAATGTAATATTGATAGGTACTTTGAGCAAAACTTTTGGGGCAAGTGGGGCAGTAATGGTAACTTCAAATAAAGAAATACACACTAAAATTAAAAATTTTGGTGGGCCGTTAACTTTTTCTGCTCAATTAGAACCAGCTTCGGTTGCCGCCGCTACTGCTTCTGCCGAAATTCATCTTTCCCCCGAGATTTATGATCTGCAAAAAACACTCTCCCATAAGATTGACTATTTCAATTCATTGCTGGATAATACAGATCTACCTTTGGTTGAAAGAAATGATTCCCCGGTATTTTTTATTGGCACAGGAATGCCAGTTACGGGATATAAATTTGTCCAACGCTTAATGAAAGAAGGATACTATATTAACCTAGGACTATTTCCCGCAGTTCCTGTAAAGAATACGGGAGTAAGAATTACAATTTCCAAACATAATTGTAAGAGCGAGATCAAAGGATTGGTAGAAGCAATGGTTTATCATTATCCATTAGCACTTCAAGAAACAAATACGGATAATAATCGTGTAAGAAGTGCATTTTATCTTCCGGAGTTAAATTTCAAAAATCAGGAAAACAATGAAGGTTTACATGTTGAATATGCTACATCCATTAAAAATATTAAAAAAAAGGAATGGAACAATCTATTAGGCAGGCGAAGTACATTTGATTGGGAAGGACTTAAATTTATAGAAGAAGTTTTCAGGAACCAGGAAAAATTGGAGAATAATTGGTCATTTCACTACTTTATAATTAGAGACAAAAATTCAATTCCAGTACTGGCCACATTTTTTACTTATTCCTTATGGAAGGATGATATGCTGGCTCCTGCCTCTGTTTCTCAACTATTGGAGGAGAAGCGAATTAAGGATCCTTACCATATGACATCCTACGTTTTGAGT
>JBDNHN010000527.1:0-5359 GCA_041688725.1 Gillisia sp. | reverse complement strand
TTAATATTGGTAGTTTCACCAATATCATTCACCACTTTAAATTACTTTCTTTCAAAATTTGAATCAGCAAAAATTGCTAAGGAAAAATTGCGAAAATTTAAAATTATATGTGAGATTTGTAAACTTGATGAGCACATAGTTGAGAAAGGATTAAACTCCAATTTCACAGATTTTGAAGATGCACTTCAATATTTTAGTGCTGTAGATTCAGATTGTAAAATCATAATTACCAGAAATGGAAAAGATTTTAAAAAGTCTTTATTACCGGTGATGACCGCTGATGAATATTTACAGAGTTTAAAAACAAAATAACTACATTCAATAACGGTTATCTTAAAATAGCGGGTATTCGAGTGAAAAATAATATTTTAAAGATCAAGTAAGAACTAACTACGCCCACAAAAAACCGCCCCATCCCTCGAAATTCATTTCCCATCTACACGTAACTTTTGAATTTATGCAGAACATACTGGAATACAAGAATTAATGTTTTTTTAACAAAAAACGCTTTAGACCCTGAATCACAAAGGATTTTCATACATTTAACTTAAATTAACATAAAAGTTAAAGATTGCTGTATAGCTATGAATTTAATGTGATTAGAGAATTGAGCTAATTTATCAGTTCAGATTCTTATGCATTTAAATTTAATGCTATAAGGTTGAAACTGTTAATTGATAAAATAACAAAACATAGGTTTATCCGGCAAACATTAATGATAAACTCTGTGTTTTGTATTGATATAACAAGTTAGCAATAATTCCAAAGTCAACAAATGAGAACATATTCAATTGATTTATTATCAGAACAAATTAAAAACCAAAAAAGTAAAGAATATTTTGATGAAGTACTAAGGTCGTATTATTCTGAAAATTACCGATCAGCAACAGTGATGCTATATTCAATTGTAGTTTGTGATTTGATTTTCAAATTACAAGAATTAAAAGATCAGTTCAATGATATAAATGCAAAAGATATACTTACTGAAATTGAAGATTTGCAAAAAAGTAATCCAACTTCCTCACATTGGGAAAATCGACTTATAGAACTAATAAAAGAGCAGACTAATATTCTTGAACATTCTGATTATCAAAATATACTGCATTTACAGAAACATAGACATTTATGTGCTCATCCTGTTATGCTTCAAGACTACAAACTTTATAGTCCAAATCGTGCGACTGTGAGAGCACATATTATAAATATTTTAGAAGGTTTACTCGTAAAACCCGCATTACTCTCGAAGAAAATATTTAATGAATTTTTAGCAAATTTAGCTGACATCAAAGATATTCTTATTACCGAAAAGGATATTGAAAAGCATCTAAAATCTAAATATTTCGAGAATTTAAGTGTTTCAATAGAAAAGGAAATATTCCGTTCTCTTTGGAAAATAGTATTCAAAATCGACAATGTACAATGTGATGAAAATAGAGAAATAAATTTTAAAGCTCTGACTATTATTCTTAATAGAAATTACGAAAAATTACTAGAATTCATTAAGAATGAAAATCTGTATTTCAGTAACAATTTAAATTTAGATTATTTTGATCTAATTCTTAGATTTATAAATAATAATCCAAATGTTTTAGAGAGTTTAAATGACAGCGCTAAAACTTTAATTGAAAGGAAAATTAATCAAGATAGTAATCATATCTTCTTGGCTTGGTTTTTAAATAATTCAATTTTAGAACATTTGAATTTCTTAAAAGAAAAAGATGACCATGATTTTAATTCTGAGATAACCACCAAAACCATTGTTCTACTTTGGAATACAATTAAAAAGCAGGGTTTAATAAGTGAAAGCAAAGAATTTTTAATTTTGATGTATGGCAGAAGTAAATCTTTTGATCAAGCAGATGTAAGATTTGACAATCTAATTCAACCAGTTTTGAAAAGTTTTAGCATTCTAGAGTTGACAGAATTAATTAAAAATGTTCAGAATAATAATCAAGTTAACGGAAGAAGATATGCCAAATGGAGTAATAGATTAATAAAAGAAGAGGTTGTGAAATTAGATCCAAATTTTGATTTTAGTCCATTCAATTATTTCGAAACATAAGGAACTATTGCTAACATTTAGCAAACTAGCAGAAAAAAGCCTTTTTTTACCCCCTCCAGTGGAGGGGCTTTTTTTTGTTAGTTTGTGTTGACTGACACCCGGCAATTGGCCTGTCCGTGTATAGGTGGTTTAGTAGTTCCTGGATTTGGTTTTCACGATTTTTGGGTTTCCTTTTCCTTGCTGCATTCTTGCTTTTTTAATGTTTTGACTACAGCTTCCCTTACCCATAAAATAGGGATTCTTTAAAGAGTTGGGATGTCCCGGAATAAATCGCTGTTTTTTTTATTCAAATTCAAAAGGAGGAGGACTTCTTTTTTTTGGTCGGTTATTTTTTGCACCTCCTGATAATCTTCCAAATTCATTCCCTCTCTACACGTAACTTTAGAGTTTTTACAGCACATACTGGAATACAGGAATCAATATTTTTTTAACAAATAGCGCTTAAGACCGTATATAAAAAAGGATTTTCATACATTTAACTTAAATTAACATAAAATTTAAAATTGCTGGTTAGCAATGAATTTAATGTGCTTAGAGAATTGAGCTAATGTATCAGTTCAGATTCTTATACATTCAAATTTGGTGCACTAAAGTTGAAGTTGTTAATTGATAATAAGAACAAAAACATACGGATCTCCGGTAACAATTAAGGATAAACTCTATGTTTTGTAATGAGATAACACGTTGGCAGTAATTAATTCTATGAGATTTACAATAAATAATCAATGATACCCTTAAAATTAGAAACCAAATATTTCAAATTAGAATTTTTTAGGAGAGGAATTGTATTTACCATAGCTACTCTAATTTTCGCCTCAGGTGTTAATCTAGTTAATGGAAACATATTTTTAGCATTAATATCGATCTTCAACCAACAAGTATTTAGTGAAGATTCTAATGAATATGGATTTTGGGTAGGAATATTCTTAATACTTCTATCTCTCTTCTTGTTTTATTTGATCATAATAAACTGGAGAATTGAGATATACTCAAAGACTTTTAGACAATTACGTAAGAGTTTTGACAAATTTGGAACATTGAATAACTATCGTGGACGTTATTATGGATCAGAAAAATTGAGAGAATTACATATTGAAGCTTATGAAGAATATAAAAGAACAGTTGAATTTCTTGGAGATAATCAAACTTTCCTAGACACAAAAACATATAACGTAGCAGTTGATTTGAATTTTGAAATAGGCAAAAAATTTACTGAATTTGATACCTACATTAAACAGGTTAAAAAAATTGAAGATGAAATTGAAACAGACTATAGTCCTGATCTTGCGAATCGTGATCTGCCAAGAGAAACGGAATTGCTGAAAAAACAATTTAGAGATTTCGCTGACTTGATTAAAGAAAAGGAAAAATTTAAAATTTCGAACAAAAATTAAAGGATGTAATGGAGTGATAGTTTTGATTTCTAAACACCTCAAAAATGCTGATGGAGCAATTTGGGAGATAAAATGTGCTAAAGAAGAAGGAATTCCAATTTTAGGAGTGTATATGAAAGGTTGCGGCATTCTTGACACACCATATGAATTAAATAACATTAAGAAAGTTACATGGGCTTGGGCTGTGATAGCTTCTTTCGTTAATTGACTTTAATGAATAAAAACGCACTACAACATTTAGAAAACTAGCAGAAAAAGCCTTTTTTTTACCCCTCCAGTGGAGGGGCTTTTTTTTGTTAATTTGTGTTGAATGACATACGGCAATTGGTCTGTCCGGGTATAGTTGGTTTAGTAGTTCCTAGATTTGTTTTTCACGAATTTTGGGAGTTTTTTTTCCTGCTGCATTCTTGCTTTTTTAATGTTTTGAGTACAGCTTCTCTAACCAATAGAATGCGGGGTTTTTTTTAATGAGTTGGGATGTCCGGGAATAAATCGCTGTTTTTTTATTTTAATTCAAAAGGGGAGGCCTTGTTTTTTTGGTCGGTTATTTTTTGCAACTCTTGATAATCTTTCCAAATGCATTCCCCAGTACACATAACTTTTGAATTTTTGGGGTACCTGCGAAAATACAGAAAACAAAATTTTTTTTAACAAATAACGCTTAAGACCGTGTTTCACAAAGGATTTTCATACATTTAACTTAAATTAACATAAAAGTTAGAGATTGCTGTATAGTAATGAATTTAATGTGCTTAGAGAATTGAGCTAATTTATCAGTTCAGATTCTTATGCATTGAAATTTGGTGCACTAAAGTTGAAGTTGTTATTGATAATAAATAACAAAAACATACGGGTCTCCGGAAACCATTAATGATAAACTCTATGTTTTATATTGATATAACAAGTTAGCTTTAATGCGAGAGCAAGTTTACGGAATTGAAATTTTTGAATACAAAAGAAATGAATATTTAATAAAAAATAATAAATATGGCAGAGTGTATAAATTGCGGAGAATACACAAAATTTAATGGTGGACTTTGTTATTCGTGCTATAAAAAGGACGGAGAACCTAAAGATGTATTGGTTGCAGAAAAAGAACCTAAAAAAAAGAAAACAAAAGAATCAGAACCTAAATCGAAAGAAAATCCTTGGATTTCAGGAGTTATAAAAGGTCGAATCGCTGAAACAATTGTTGAAGAGCTTTTTCGTTCACTTGGGTTTCAAGTGTTCAGTTACGGAATGGAAAACTCGATTCCTGGAATTAAAGACCTTTTAAAAGGAGTTAGAGGAGATGTCTCTAAGAACATACGACAAATGCCTGATTTTGTTGTATTCAAAGACAATCAAGCTCATTTTATTGAAGTTAAATATCGAGCAAGCGGAGAACTAAAATTAAAGGATATTGCTAAATATGGTTATTATCCTTTCGAAAATGCTCTTTTTATTCTTGTTACAAAAAAGCATATTAAGTGTATTTCATATAAAGAATTGAGCGAAGGAAAAGAAATCACTTCAACTTGTCATAATTATTTAGGAAAGCGAAAGGAATTTGATACAGACAAAGACTTAATTATAGAATATTGTAAATATGCTGTAAAGTTTTTTGAAAATGTTTAGAAAAAAAAGAATGAATAATAATCAAAAAAAAAGCACTAAAAGCTAACATCGGTTAACTAGCAAATAGCGGGCATTTGATTAAATAGTGATATTTTAGACATCAAGTAACAAAACAACAAAGCCGTCCCTACTCCACGCCACTTGTGTTAACTAAACCCGGTATGTAACTACAAAAAAAATGATAGAAAAGATAATTGAATACCAAAACCAATCTGAAATAAGCTACGAAAGGACAAAAAATTTAAGTACAATTTCTAATTACATCGTCGCTTTTATTCTTTTTATA
>JBDNHN010000526.1:0-2316 GCA_041688725.1 Gillisia sp. | reverse complement strand
TTTTTAATTAATTGATTTACAAATAATGTTATTAGTTGTAAATATTTGTTTTATGAGTCAAGCTTTTTTGATTATTTGAAATGATTTGAAGAAGGTTTTTACAATAAAAATTGAATTTAGGAGCGCGCCGTGAAGCGCTCCTTTTTGTTTTGATAAAATTGTTAAATATTTTTTATCGGCCATTCCTTTGGCAAAACCCGGATCGTTGGCAAAAGTTGATGCGGAAGCCTGCGGGTGTCCTATTTCATCTCCATTTTCATCAAATTCAAATTTATTGAGCCTGTTAAAATTGGTCCTGAAATAGGAATCTACAGGCCCACTTATGCTCATATTAGACAATACCCCTACTACGCCTTCAGTTTTCTGTGCTGTAATGGTATTATTTCTCAAATTAAAGCCGGCGATATATAAAATTATTCGCATATTTGTAAATGTGATTTGTTTCATAATTTAAACTTTTTTGATTATTTGAAATGATTCGAACAAGGTTTTTATAATGAAAATTTCATAAAGGAGCGCCCCCAAGCGCTCCTTTTTATTTTGATAAAATTGTTTAATATTTTTTATCCGCCATCCCGAATTCGGCATAGGCATCCATTCCGTGTTCGTGAATATCCAGACCTTCTGCTTCGCCCTGACTATCCATTCGCAATCCCATAGTTTTCTTTATGAAATAGAAGATGAGGAAAGCCGAAATACAGCAAAAAGCCCCAATTATTACTACGCCAGACAACTGAATAAGAAACTGATTTAGACCTGCTAGGTTCCCAAAAATACCGACAGCCAGGGTGCCCCAAATTCCGCAAATGAGATGCACCGGTACAGCACCCACAGGATCGTCAAGTTTTAATTTATCAACTAATGCAACCCCAAGAACAATAATAACCCCGGCTATTAGACCAATAAAAACAGAATCCATTGGAGACATTTGATCTGCACCTGCAGTAATACCTACCAATCCGCCTAAAATCCCGTTCAGGAACATGGTAAGGTCATAATTCTTATACATTAATGTAGAGAACAAAAAGGCCGAGATCCCTCCCGCAGCAGCAGCAAGGCAGGTGGTAACAAGGGTTAATGAAGTTAGAGAGGGATCGGCAGATAGAACAGAACCACCATTAAAACCAAACCATCCCAACCATAAAATAAAAACCCCTGCTGTGGCCAATGGAATATTGTGGCCCGGAATTGCATGAGATGTTCCATCTGAATCAAATTTTCCAATACGGGCTCCCAACAGGTAAATTCCTATTAAAGCTGCCCATCCGCCCACAGAGTGAACAAGGGTGGATCCTGCAAAATCGTAAAAGCCTAACTCATCCAGAAATCCGCCTCCCCATTTCCAGGATCCTGCAATAGGATATACAAAAGCCAGGTAGATTATGACAAAAAGCATAAAGCTGGTAAGTTTAATTCTTTCGGCTACAGCACCCGATACGATGGTTGCAGCTGTTGCGGCAAACATTCCCTGAAACAGAAAATCTGTATAGTAAGTATAGCCTTCATTATAGGTCAAGTCCAAAACTCCGTCCACCATTGGTGGGTGCAATCCAAAAAGTCCTATAAAATAATCGGGGATAACCCCATAGAGGAAAGAACCGGGATACATTAGGTTAAAGCCTATTAAACTGTATATCAACAATCCGATACAGATTATAAAAACATTTTTAAATAAGATATTAATGGCATTTTTTTGACGCGTAAGTCCAACCTCTAAAAGTGAAAACCCAAGGTGCATGAAGAATACTAGGGCGGTACAAATCATCATCCAAATATTGTTAGCAGTAAGTAAATCCATTGTAATTAGTTTTATGTGTGATTTATAATTTGATGTTAGCTTAGTGAATCGGCTCCGCCTTCTCTGGTCCTTATCCTGTAGGTTTCATCTATGGTTGAGATGAATATTTTGCCATCTCCAACAGTTCCGGTATAAGCTGCTTCAAAGATTGCTTTCAGGGTCCTGTCTAAAAATTCATCGGAAACAACAACGGAAAGTATTCTTCGCTGTATATCGCTTGTGCTATAGGAAACCCCTCGGTACACATGGCCTTGTTTTTCGTTACCTACCCCGGTAACGTCCCAATAAGTAAAAAAATTCACCCCTGTTTCATGTAGGGCCTTTTTCACTTCGTCAAATTTTGACTTTCTGATAATGGCTTCAATTTTTTTCATTAGTATATTTTTTATTGTTTTTAAAAGGTTTTATATAATTCGGATAAAATGTTCTCGGTGTTTGCATCGAATTTTTAGTTTACTCATCTCATAATATTTGATATTTTACTTAAGGTAAATATAAATTATTATTTAATACTTTTA
>JBDNHN010000079.1:0-4146 GCA_041688725.1 Gillisia sp. | reverse complement strand
TTACTTTGTAGGCAGCCCTGAGGCCAAAAATGGTGTGTTTAAAGAAACTTTCAGAAGGGGTCTTGTGAAGCTTTTGGCAATAATAAAGATAGTCCTCAATGTTTTCCACCGAGAGTTTTTCTGGGCTTTGATTATAGTGCAGGGCAATGTGCGCCAAGCATCTGAGGTAATTGCTTAAGGTGCTTTTTGCTTTGCCGTTAATGGAAAAGCTTTGCTCTAATTTGGTTTGAAGAGTACTGAAGCCCTGTACCTCTGCAAAGGCGCATTCAGCAATGGTTTTACTTTTTTTTAAACATGATAATAGATTTAAAAGTTAGCTATAAGTTAATAAATCTATTACTTTTATAAAACAAATCCAATCTGAACTGTTCAGGCGGGCTTCCGACCGATAGGGAGGATTCGTTCAACAAAGCCGTATAAATTTAATTTCCAGGTAAGAGCCTACTTATGAATCCCGATAGGTATCGGGATTCATAAGTAGGCTCTTACCTTAACCTCAAGATTGATATTGAAAATACTGGTGCGATTGATGGAAAAGAAATTGTTCAGGTATATGTGCGCGATGTTGAATCATCAGTTGAACGTCCTTTAAAAGAGCTAAAAGATTTTCATAAGGTTCAATTAGCTGCAGGCGATAAACAGACTGTATATTTCACTTTAACCGATAGAGATTTTGCGTTTTGGGATACAGAAACACAAGATTGGAAAGTAGAACTCGGACAGTTTGAGATACTAGTAGGAGCAACTGCTCAACTTGAAATAACGGAATAACAACCGCCAGAAATAACTAAACGCATGAAACTTACCTATACAAAGATAATTTTCATGCGTAACTTTTAGGAATTGGATACTCCTTAAAAATAAGCAGCCATTTATGGAATAACTAAGGTGGAAATGCCATTTATATTCAATTATGTAAACATTATTAGCTATTGAAATATGGGAGGTAATTGTAAGATGTTCTTCTATAAAAAGCACGATAACACAACCAAGAACTGAGGTTAAAAATAAATCTATTCTTCATTAATTTTTGACACTATTATTCCATGCTTACGGATTGAAAAAACAGAACTGTAAGCTATTTTTTTTGTTTACTATCAATTATTTTACTGCAAGTACCGAAACGAAAATCTCGTCATAGGACAGTCCCGATTTCGCGATGCCAATACACTGTTTCAACAACTTATTTGCTACTGCAATAAGTACCAGCTTCTTGCACTTTCCGTTGCTGATGAAACGCTCATACAGTGCCCGGCAAGCTCGGTTGTGCTTACAGGCTTTGAAAGCGCAAAGAAACAAGAGGTTCCGAAGTTATTTGTTACCCACTTTTGATATCCTGCTTCTTCCCCGCACGCTGCGGCCAGATTCCCTTATATTGGGCGTGATGCCTACATAGCTGCAAAGTTGCACTGCTGTTCCAAAATTGGAAAAACCATCGGTCACCACGAAAAAAAAACAATGTGGCCTTTCTGATTAATACTTTAAGTTAACTGATTTAGTGAAAAGTAAACTTAAGATTGCTATAAGTAATGGCTTAGGGAAAGATATACTCCCGCATTATCTCCGAAAATTCGGGAGTATATCTTATATTTGTGTTCGCTTGGTTTTGGCTCGTCGCCACTCCTTATAGCTGCAAAACGTCAGCAAACGATATTTAAACGCATTCAATAACCCATGAAGAAAGAAACACTTGAGCTCGAAGGGCTGCAAAAAATAAGAACAGATTTCACCTATCTCATTTCCACATTTAAAGAGATGCTCCAATCACTAGGCGAAGATGACCTGGCGGCCAATATTCCCTTGGAAAATAATCAGTCTTCCGTAAATCATGAGATGGTTTCAGATGAAAAACTGGCACAGGCAATTGGAATTTCCTTCGAACTACTTAATGCAGTGGAAGAAAACGCTGCTACTCAATTTCGTCGTAAAACAGAAACCCAATTGGGATTAGAAGCCACACGAGGATCATGGGCAGAAACTTTGAAATTATGGGAAACCTCCGGGATTAAAGAGGATGAAATAGCAGGTTTGTTACCCAAAATTAAAATAATGCCTGTCCTGACTGCCCACCCTACAGAGGCAAAACGGTTGACCGTATTAGACATTCACCGGGAACTTTACGTGCTGTTGGCAAAAAACGAAAACCCACTTTGGTCGACCTCAGAACGAGCAGCGATCAGGCAAGAAATCAAAAGTTTATTAGAGCGTTGGTGGCGTACTGGAGAGATTTACCTTGAAAAGCCAAGCTTGGCCGATGAACGAAGTAACATCATGCATTATTTTGTTAATGTATTCCCTGAAGCATTACGTCTAACAGATCAGCGTTTACTCGATGCTTGGGAATACATGGGTTATTCCTCCAATAATCTCGAACGGCCAGAACAATATCCCAACATAGAATTTGGTAGCTGGGTTGGTGGAGACAGGGACGGACATCCTTACGTGACACCAGAGTTTACTGGAGCTACTCTGAAATTGCACCGCCGGGCAGCATTGAAAATTATCAGGAAGGAACTGGTTCAAATGGCTGAGAAACTCAGTTTCTCGTTGTACCAAAACAAATTCCCATCAGCATTCCTAGCTGATATAAAAACCAGTGCCGAAGTTTTAGGCGAAGCTGGACAGCGGGCATTAGAACGTAATCCTTCAGAACCTGTGCGACAGTTCATCAATATATTGCTTATTCGCTTAGACAACACCCTGGCCGAGCGTTATGAGCTTGGTGAAAAAAGCCATTTTCGCCGACCGGATGATTTAGCGGCAGAATTCAGAATACTAAGGCATGTTCTAATCCACTTAGAGGCAAATCAAATAGCCAAAGAATGCTTATTTCCCGTTGAGCGGGCTCTAGGCTGCTTTGGCTTCCATTTAGCAAAGCTGGATATTAGGCAGAACAGTGAATATCATGAAAAAGCCATTAGCCAGATGCTCCAAGCCTCGGGCTTTGTGGATGCCGACTATTCAAGTTGGAATGAAGAAAAAAGATTGTCCTTTATTAATCAAGAATTGCTAAGTAATCGCCCCTTCCTTGTTGCAGGTACTTCTTGTGGGCCAGAAGCCGACAATGTGCTAGGGTATTTTAAAGAAGTGAAAAATTACGTAGAAATGTATGGGGAAGATGGCATTGGCTCTGTGATTGTAAGCATGACCCGTAGTTTGAGCGATTTACTTATTGTTTTTCTATTCTTGCGTGAGGTGGGCCTGCAAGACGCTCATCTTCCGGTTGTGCCACTTTTGGAAACCATTGATGACCTGGTAGCCGGACCTGAAATATTGGAAGCTTTTTTGACTCATCCTACTGTTCTGGAAAAGATAAAGAGTGAAAAATCCTTCGTACAAGGAGTGATGCTGGGCTATAGTGATAGCAACAAGGATGGCGGAATATGGACCAGCCGATGGACTATTTATAAGGCAGAGGAAAATCTCACGGAGGTGGGAAATCAACTAGGGATTCCACTTCGTTTTTTCCATGGTCGTGGTGGAACTATAAGTAGGGGAGGTGGAAAAATCCATCGTTTTTTAGAAAGCATGCCACCAGGATCGATGAGTGGTCACATCAAAATGACCGTTCAGGGTGAGACCATTGCCAATCAATTCGCCAATCGTCTGAACGCCAGTTATAATCTGGAGATGATGATTTCTGGTACAGCCAGACAGGCGATGTTGTCAGTTAGTAAAGTTAAAGATCAAAAATTGTACGAAATCATGGACCGTCTTGTTGGAATGTCCAGAGATCAATACAGGCAATTGTTGGACCATCCAAAGTTTATAGAATTCTACAGCCAGGCCACGCCAATAGATGTATTGGAACATAGCAAGATTGGTTCCAGACCCGCACGTAGAACTGGGAAGCGGTCTCTCAATGATCTGCGCGCCATACCATGGGTATTTAGTTGGAATCAATCAAGATTTAACCTTACTGGATGGTTTGGAACGGGTATCGCTCTCAGTAAATTTAAGCAACAGCACCCGGAGGATTTTGAGTATTTAAAGATTGCTGCGAATGAATGGCCCTTCCTAAAATTTGGCCTGATTCAAATCGAAACAAATCTTTTAAATTCAGATACTCATATCATGAAAGTATTTGCCGATTTGGTGGACGATTCTACTATCAAAACCGAACTAATGGAACTTATTTTAGCTGAT
>JBDNHN010000525.1:0-7559 GCA_041688725.1 Gillisia sp. | reverse complement strand
TTTGAGAAGTTCAAGTATTTTGTGCTTTTAATAGGTTGAAGAATTGGTTGAATTCTATAAAAATCCTTAAATTCCTTTCCCGACAGAACTGTCAAATAATGTTATCTTTACATAAAATAAGCTCAAATTTATGGAGTTAAAACTCACAAAACCCATTTGTTTTTTTGATTTGGAAACTACAGGAATAAATATTTCTAAAGACAGGATCGTTGAAATTTCAATTTTAAAGGTATTTCCCAACGGAAATAAAGAAAGCAAGACCTGGTTGGTAAACCCGGAAATGAATATTCCAAAAGAGGTAATTGCCATTCATGGTATTTCCAACGAAAAAGTTGCTGATGAACCCACTTTTAAAGACTTGGCAACGCAAATTCACGAAATGATCAAAGGTTGTGACCTGGGCGGTTATAATTCCAACAGGTTCGACATTCCGCTCTTGGTGGAAGAATTACTACGCGCAAATATTGATTTTGATTTGAAAAACGTGGTTTCTGTTGATGTACAAACCATTTTCCATAAAATGGAAAAGCGTACACTTTCTGCCGCATTTCAGTTTTACTGCGGAAAGGATCTTGAAGGCGCGCATTCAGCAGAAGCCGATACAAATGCGACTTTCGAAGTTTTAAAATCGCAGCTGGATAAATATGAAGATTTGGAGAATGATATGTCCTGGCTGGCAAAATACAGTTCTCACAAGAAATATGCTGATTTTGCTGGTTTTATAGGCTATGATAAAAATAAAGTGGAAATATTCGCTTTTGGAAAACACAAGGGAAAACAGGTGGAAAAAGTTTTTGAAGATGAACCGGGATATTTTGGGTGGATGCAAAATGCCGATTTTCCGCTATATACCAAAAGAGTGCTTACAGCTATTAAGTTGAGAAAACTCAGTACCAAATTAAAATAAATAGAAATATCTACATATGAAATGAGCATAACGGAAACACGATACAAACACCGATAAAGATATGCGAATTACATATGACCTATAAAAAACAAATAGAATCTACATATGAAAATAATCTGCATCGGTAGAAATTACAGCGCTCATATTTCAGAATTAAAAAATGAAAGGCCTTCCTATCCGGTAATTTTCTTAAAACCGGACACAGCAGTTTTGCTGAAAAAACAAGCCTTTTTTATTCCCGATTTTTCTGATGATGTGCATTATGAAGTAGAAGTTTTGATTAAAATAAACAAGGTTGGAAAACATATTCAGGAGAAATTTGCCCATAAATATTATGACGAACTCGGTTTGGGAATTGATTTTACAGCCAGAGATCTTCAGCAAAAATTAAAGGAGCAAGGCTTGCCCTGGGAAAAAGCCAAGGGTTTTGACGGAGCTGCCGTTATAGGCGAAAAATGGTTGAATAAAAATTCCATTCCGGATTTAAATAATCTTAAATTTAGTCTGCAAAAAAACAGTGAGTTTGTACAACAGGGGAATACAGGCGATATGTTGTGGAAAATAGATGAAATAATCGCCTATGTTTCCCAGTATTTCACTTTAAAAATCGGTGATATTATTTTTACCGGCACCCCCGAAGGAGTTGGCAAAGTTGAGACAAATGATAAATTGACCGGATTTATAGAAGATGAACAAATTTTTTCAATTCAAGTAAAATGATGAACAAAAACTACAATTTAGAGAGCGTAAGGGAAATGGCCGGCGATGACAATGATTTTATTAAAGTGATTGTGCAAACATTTTTAGAGGAAATCCCAACAGATGTAAAATTGATGACTGAAGCTATTGAAAATGAAAATTCAGCAGTGGCTTATCAATTCGCGCATAAAATGAAACCAAACTTACAGCTTTTTGGCTTGGAACTCATGGATCAGATCTTGATTATTGAAGCTTGGTCCAAAGCCAAGGTGAATTCCGTTCTTGCAAAAGAGGCCGGAGAAAAAATAGCATCCAAAGTTGGTTTGGCAGAACAAGAATTAAAAATGGACTTTGAATTGTAATGACAGCTGAAATTATTACGATTGGAGATGAAATTTTAATTGGTCAGATTGTAGATACCAATTCTGCTCATATCGCACAGGAATTAAATAAAATAGGTGTTTCCGTGCATCAGATTACTTCTATTGAAGACGAGCATTCCCATATTTTAACTACACTTGAAGAGGCTTCAAAAAGGGCAGATATTGTAATTATTACAGGCGGTTTAGGGCCTACCAAAGACGATATTACAAAACACACCTTGTGTGAGTATTTTGATGATGTACTGGTCAGGAATGATGAGGTATTGCAGAATGTTGAGAATCTATTCAAAAAATTTAAAAACACCTCAATTTCCGATTTAAACAGGGAACAGGCGATGGTTCCTTCAAAAGCCATTGTTTTACACAATAAATATGGCACTGCTCCCGGACTGTGGATGAAAAGGGATAAAACCGTTTTTATTGCTATGCCAGGGGTGCCTTTTGAGATGAAAGCCCTTATGGAGCTAGAGATCATTCCCAAACTCGTAAAGGAGTTTAAAAGGCCTTTTATTTATCATAAAACCATTCGCACCTACGGATTAGGTGAAAGCGCACTTGCGCAGCGTATTGAAACTTGGGAAAACAATCTGCCTAAAGCTATAAAATTGGCCTATTTGCCCGATTCCGGGACTGTTCGGTTAAGGCTTTCCGGAATAGGCGAGGATAAAGAACTGCTAAAAATTTCCATAGATGGAGAATTTGAAAAAGTTTACCCTTTAGTTGAAGATATACTTTCAAATGGATTGGAGGAGGACGAAGATATATCGGCAAGCATTAGGAACCTTCTTATTTCGAAAAAGCAATTTCTTGGTCTTGCCGAAAGTTGTACAGGAGGCGAAATTGCTGCAAGATTTACTAAAACCCATGGTGTCTCTAACTGTTTTAAAGGAGGCCTTGTAACCTATGCCACGCATTCCAAGGAGGATATTTTAAAGATCCCTGTTGGAATTATTAAAAAAAACAGTGTGGTTAGCGCTCAGGTTGCCGAAAAAATGGCCGAAAATGCCAAAAAGATCTTTAAATCGGATTATGCCCTTTCTACTACCGGAAATGCAGGACCTTCCAAAGGAGACAGCGATGCGGAGGTTGGAACGGTTTTTATAGGTTTGGCGACTCCAGACAGGGTCTTTTCAAAAAAATTTGAGTTTGACGGCAGCAGGGAGCAAATAGTGGAGAAGTCGGTGAATGAGGCCTTTAAAATTATTTTAAAGGAACTTATTTAGCGACTGAGATTAATCTGATATGATTTTAACCAAAGAATATTTGGGTGAAGTGGCAGGAGTTGAGATAAGGCTAATAAAAACCTATAAATAAATTTAATATTATGTTGGGTGTTATGTAAAATAATCATAAATTTGCAGCCTGTTTTGAAATAACGAAATAAAGAATAACGCAATGTCAAGAGTTTGTGAGCTTACGGGTAAAAGAGCAATGGTTGGAAACAATGTTTCTCACGCTATGAATAAAACTAAACGTAAATTTAATATTAACTTATTAAAAAAACGTTTTTATATTCCTGAAGAAGACAGATGGGTAACTTTAAAAGTTTGCGCTTCTGCATTAAAAAATATCAATAAAAAGGGGATCTCTGCTGTCATGAAAGATGCTAGAGAGAAAGGATTTTTAAACAAATAATCCTAACCATTAAGACACAGTAATATGGCTAAAAAAGGCAATAGAATTCAGGTAATCTTAGAGTGTACAGAGCATAAAGCCTCCGGAAAACCCGGTACTTCAAGATATATTTCAACAAAAAATAAGAAGAACACGCCAGACAGATTGGAGTTAAAGAAATTTAACGCTACTCTTAAGAAAATGACGGTTCATAAAGAAATTAAATAAAAAAATCATGGCAAAAAAAACAGTAGGAGCTTTACAAACAGGGTCCAAGAGATTGACCAAAGCCATTAAAATGGTAAAATCACCTAAAACGGGTGCATATATATTTGTTGAAAGCATTATGAATCCTGAACGGGTAAGTGACTTTTTAAGCAAAAAGTAAAATATTTTAAAATATTTTCAAAGCCGTCCCGAGCAATCAGGACGGCTTTTTCTTTTTGTGTATATTTACGCTTGAAATAATGCGGAATAAATAATTTTGTTCTCCATCTTTTCAGAAAGTTAAAACCTTCCAAAAAATGAGTTTATTTAAAAAGATATTTTCCAAAGAAAAAAAAGAAACCCTGGACAAGGGATTAGAAAAATCTAAAAACACTTTTTTATCTAAAATGAGTAAAGCCGTTGCCGGAAAATCTAAGGTAGATGAAGCGGTATTGGATCATTTAGAAGAGGTTTTGATAAGCAGCGATGTGGGTGTGGCAACTACCATCAAAATCATAAAGCGCATTGAAGAACGTGTTGAAAAGGATAAATATTTAGGAACAGGAGAACTCAATGAAATTTTAAGGGAAGAAATTGCCGGCCTACTCTCTGAAACTAATTCCGGAGAGGCAACTGGTTTTGATTTGCCTAAAGATCAAAAGCCTTATGTAATTATGGTTGTGGGGGTAAATGGCGTTGGAAAAACTACCACTATTGGCAAGCTGGCCCACCAATTTAAAAAGGACGGAAAAAAAGTCCTACTTGGAGCAGGCGATACCTTTAGGGCGGCAGCAATAGATCAGCTTCAGGTTTGGGCAGACAGGACACAAGTTCCTATAGTTAAACAAAAAATGGGAAGTGATCCTGCTTCAGTTGCCTTTGATGCGGTGCAAAGTGCGGTAAAACAAGATGTTGATGTGGTGATAATTGATACTGCGGGCAGGTTGCACAACAAAGTGAATTTAATGAACGAGCTTACCAAAGTGAAAATGGTGATGCAAAAGGTAATTCCCAATGCGCCTCACGATGTTCTTTTGGTATTGGATGGTTCCACAGGTCAAAACGCCTTTGAGCAGGCAAAACAGTTCACCGCGGCTACAGATGTTACTTCTCTGGCAGTTACAAAACTGGATGGAACAGCCAAGGGTGGGGTTGTTATTGGAATAAGCGATCAGTTTCAAATCCCCGTAAAATATATTGGTGTAGGGGAAGGCTTGGAAGATCTGCAGGTATTCAATAAATACGAATTTGTGGATTCCTTCTTTAAAAAATAAGGAGTTTCTAATCCTGATGAGATGAAAAATATTCGTTTCATCGGTTCTTTGGACCTCTAATAAAACCAAAAGTATCTGAACCTTAATTCTGAGCTTTTGCTCCTAAAGTACAGGCATCACAAAAAAGAAAATCTCCAATAAACTACAATAATTAAGGATGCCAATAGGAAATTTAAAAATGCTTTTAAGTAAGATCATTCTCTTTTATAGTGTCTTCTATATTGTAATGAAAGTAATTGCAGTCCTTTTTGAAAATGTATGGGTGCTTCCAAATCTCATTCTGGCGCTGCCTTTTCTAATCATTGCCATACTTGGGGGAATGATGTTAAAACGCAATGATTATTATTGGATTTACGTAATTGCCGGTATCTTGGTGATTAGCCTGATTCGTTATTATGAAACTGAATGGGTGGTGGATTTACATCAATATTTAAATTAATAACTGAAATTTGATCACTGCTAATCTCACACTTCAACCAAAAAAGACATTTCCTAAGGAGGTCTTTCTTAACGGGGAATGGATAAAACCTGAAAATGCTTTTGTATCAGTTTTTGACAGGGGATTCCTGCTGGGAGACGGGATTTATGAAGTTACTCCTTTTTATGATGGAAAACCATTTAGGCTGAAGGAGCACCTCGATAGATTACAATACTGTTTGAACGAGATCCAGATTGAGTTTGACGCGTTTTCTTTGCAGGAAATAATGTTAGAGGCTGTTTCCCGTTCGGGTTTCTTTCAAAGTGATTGCGCAGTTTATATTCAGATAACCAGAGGTGTAGCACCCCGCACCCATTTTTTTCCTGAACAAATACAACCTGCAGTTTTTTTGTATGCCTTTCCAGTAATGCTTAATGGATTTGAAAATAAACAGGCTTCAGTTTTGGTTTCTGAAGATTTGAGATGGCACCGCTGTGATATAAAATCCATTTCCTTATTGGCTAATATCAAGGCAAATAATCAGGCTCATCGTTTAGGGCTTCATGAAAATTTATTGATTCGGGATGAATTTTTTACTGAAGGATCTCACTCTTCAGTATTTTTCGTGAAAAACCATAGGGTCTTCACACACCCGGAAGGGCCTCATATTCTTTCCGGAATTACTCGAAAAGTAATTCTTGACATGTGTCGGGAGATGGATATTGAGATAAGTGAGGAAGCCTTGCATATAGATGAATTAAAGGAGGTTGATGAAGTTTTCCTTACCGGCACCACTACACAGATTTTATCGGTAAAATCAATGCTTTTAAATGAAAAGGAGATCTTCAACAGGCCGGAGGCCGGGGAAATTACAAGACAACTTCAAGATGCTTTCTTAAAACTCACCCGAAATTTATCTTAATTTTTAATTGCTTCACAATGTCCAGATCCCTGATGCGATGCTGGATATAGGTGATTTAGATAAAAGCTAAGGGAGTAGAGCAATGATTATGATCCTTTTCATCTATAGGATTTTTCAGCCTGAGAAGTTGATGAAGATCCAAAATTGGATTTCAGATAAAAATTTAAGTATAAGACCCTTAAGCGTTTAAAACAGGTTCTGCTATTCAAATAATAGATTGTATCTTTGCAGCCGCTTACTTTTTAGAGAACTATCGGTTTTAAAAACCTTTGAGGTCTGAACAAGAAGCTAATAAAATGTATTTAAGTTTATGAGGACCAAGTCGATAAAGAAGAATAGGATCAATGTAGTAACTTTGGGTTGCAGCAAAAACGTGTATGACAGTGAGGTGTTAATGGGTCAATTGAAGGCCAATAAGAAGGATGTTGTTCACGAAGAGGAAGGAAATATTGTTGTGATCAATACCTGCGGATTTATAGATAATGCCAAGGAAGAATCGGTAAATACTATCCTTGAATACGTTGCGAAAAAGCAAAAGGGTGAAGTCGATAAAGTTTATGTAACCGGCTGTTTAAGTGAACGCTATAAGCCGGATCTTCAAAAAGAAATTCCGGATGTTGACCAATATTTTGGAACAACTGAACTTCCCGGTTTGTTGAAAGCCCTGGAAGCCGACTATAAACACGAATTATTGGGCGAACGTTTATTGACAACTCCGCAGAATTACGCTTATCTGAAAATTGCCGAAGGTTGTGACCGACCTTGTTCTTTTTGTGCCATTCCCTTAATGCGCGGTAAACACAAATCTACCCCAATTGAGAACCTGGTTAAGGAAGCTAAAAGCCTTGCTGCAAGCGGAGTTAAAGAATTAATCCTGATCGCACAGGATCTGACTTATTACGGACTTGACATTTATAAAAAACGGAATCTTGCCGAATTGCTTGAAAATCTTGTAAAAGTTGAAGGAATAGAATGGATACGTTTACATTATGCGTTCCCTACCGGTTTCCCAATGGATGTTTTAGAGGTGATGAAGCGCGAACCTAAAGTTTGTAATTATATTGATATTCCGTTGCAACATATCTCCGATGATCTTTTGAAATCAATGAGACGTGGAACAACACACGAAAAAACT
>JBDNHN010000524.1:0-3816 GCA_041688725.1 Gillisia sp. | reverse complement strand
TAATAATTGAAGTGCGGAAAGTGGAAAGTTCCAACCAAAATTTTTTAAATTCCACCCGCATTGGGACCAAATTCTAAAATTTAAAATTCATATTTTCTCAAGACTTAATACTAAAATCTAAATACTAAATGGACTACACTCAAAAAATGCTTAGAGACGATGCTTTAAAGGGAAAAACAATTGTTGTAACCGGCGGTGGCAGCGGACTTGGAAAAGCGATGACCAAATATTTCATGGAGTTGGGCGCCAATGTTGCCATTACCTCCAGAGATCTTGAAAAATTAAAAAATACAGCAAAGGAACTGGAAAATGAAACAGGAGGCAATTGCCTTCCTTTGCAATGCGATGTAAGGCATTATGAGGAAGTTGAAAAAATGTTGGAAGGGGTAATTGAAAAGTTCGGGAGTGTAGATATCTTGCTAAACAATGCAGCGGGTAATTTCATTTCTCCTACTGAGCGCCTGAGTGCAAATGCTTTTGATACCATAATTGATATCGTTTTAAAAGGAAGCAAAAACTGCACCCTGGCATTTGGAAAACACTGGATAGACAAAAAAGAAACAAACAAAACAATTTTAAATATAGTTACCACCTATGCCTGGACGGGATCTGCTTATGTAGTTCCAAGTGCAACTGCAAAAGCAGGGGTTTTAGCTATGACGCGCTCTTTAGCGGTGGAATGGGCAAAATACGGTATTCGCTCTAATGCGATCGCACCCGGCCCCTTCCCTACCAAAGGTGCCTGGGACAGATTATTGCCCGGTGATCTAAAGGAAAAATTCGATTTGGCTAAAAAAGTTCCGTTAAAACGTGTTGGGGAACATCAGGAACTGGCTAATCTGGCGGCATATCTTGTTTCGGATTTTTCGGCTTATGTAAATGGCGAGGTGATTACCATAGATGGGGGCGAATGGCTGAAAGGCGCGGGACAGTTCAATTTACTCGAAGCAATTCCGGAGGAAATGTGGGATCAACTGGAAGCGATGATTCGATCAAAAAAAAGCAAATAACAACCACTTTTCATCATAAATATTAAAGGCTGAAAAATTCATTTTATAAACCTTTTATAAATTGTATTTTTACCTTTCAAAAATTGAAGATAATTAATGGGTAAGATCATTGCTATTGCAAATCAAAAAGGGGGAGTTGGCAAAACCACTACCTCCATAAATCTGGCGGCTTCTCTGGGAGTTCTTGAGAAAAAAGTACTATTGATCGATGCGGACCCACAGGCCAATGCCACTTCGGGATTGGGAATTGATGTAGAACAGGTGGAATTAGGGACCTATCAGCTAATAGAACATTCTATAAAAGCGGAGGAAGCTATTGTCAAAACCGGATCTCCCAACTTGGACATTATCCCTTCCCATATAGATCTGGTTGCTATTGAAATAGAGCTGGTAGATCAGGAAGAACGGGAGTATATGCTGAGAAAGGCAATTAATCACTTGAAAGACAGTTACGATTATATCCTGATAGACTGCGCGCCTTCTTTGGGTCTTTTAACCCTGAATGCGCTAACCGCTGCCGATTCTGTAATCATTCCTATTCAGTGTGGATATTTCGCTCTGGAAGGTTTGGGAAAACTACTCAATACCATAAAAAGCGTTCAAAAAATACACAATAAAAACCTCGATATTGAGGGCTTATTGTTAACTATGTACGATTCGCGTTTAAGACTCTCAAACCAAGTGGTGGACGAAGTTCAAAAGCACTTTAACGAGATGGTATTTACCACAATCATTCAGCGAAATGTGCGTTTAAGTGAAGCCCCCAGTTATGGGGAGAGTATCATAAATTATGATGCGGGAAGTAGAGGTGCTGCCAATTATTTGAGCCTGGCCCAGGAAATCATTAAGAAAAACTCATAGGAAATGGCGAAAGCTACCAAGAAACAAGCATTGGGACGCGGACTTTCAGCATTGCTGAAGGATCCCGAACACGATATAAAATCTGCGGAAGACAAAAATGCCGATAAATTAGTTGGCCATATTGTTGAACTGGAACTCACCTCAATTGAAGTCAACCCATTTCAACCCCGTACCAGTTTCAATGAAGAATCCTTGCGGGAACTGGCATCTTCCATTAAAGAACTGGGAGTGATCCAACCTATTACGGTGCGTAAGCTGGATTTCAACAAATATCAATTGGTATCTGGAGAGCGCCGGTTTAGGGCTTCCAAATTAATTGGCCTGGAGACCATTCCTTCTTATATCCGCATCGCTAACGACCAGGAATCCCTGGAAATGGCTCTGGTGGAAAATATACAGCGTCAGGATCTCGATCCTATTGAGATCGCGATCTCTTATCAAAGACTTATCGATGAGATCAACATTACCCAGGAACAATTGAGCGACCGGGTGGGAAAAAACAGATCGACCATAGCCAATTATTTAAGGTTGTTAAAATTAGATCCCATCATACAAACCGGAATGAGAGACGGTTTTGTTTCCATGGGACATGGAAGGGCTTTAATAAATGTGGAAGACCCGCAAACCCAGTTGGATATTTATGAAAAAATATTGGAAAAATCACTTTCAGTAAGGGAAACGGAGAAGCTGGTAAGGGAACTTAACGGTGTGCCAACCAAAAAACCAGCCCCCAAACCTAAACCTTTGCCCCAGGAATTCAAAAAAAGAGTTAAGGAATTTTCAGAATATTTAGGCGCCAAAGTCGATATAAAAGTTGAGCCGAAAGGAAAGGGAAAATTGATCATTCCATTTACTTCAGAAGAAGATTTCAACAGAATTAAAAAAATTATCCAGGGTGAAGCTTAAATTAATTCTTCCCGCACTCATTCTGCTTTTTGCGTCCAATATTTTGTGCGCACAGGAAGATTCGCTCATAATTTCAACGGTCCAGGAACCCATTGTTCAAGAGAAATCGGATTTTAGACCTTACGATCCGTTGGCTCCGGCAAGGGCCGCCTTTTATTCAGCTGTTTTGCCGGGATTAGGGCAGGCTTATAATGGAAAATATTGGAAAATCCCCTTGGTTTATGCTGGTCTTGGAGTTGGGATCTATTTTTATCTGGATAACGATAAAGAATACGATCGATACAGGTCTATTTATAAAAGACGCTTGGCCGGGTTTACCGATGACGAATTCACAAGGCCCGATGGCACCCAACGAATAACCAATGACGGACTTATTCGTGCCCAACGTTTTTTTCAGCGCAACAAGGAACTCTCACTTTTGATCACCGTAGGGATTTATGCCCTTAATATTATTGATGCCAATGTAACCGCCCATTTGCAACAATTTAATGTGAATGAAGATCTGTCTTTGAGACCTGCATTGAATTTTGATGGTTATACCGGAAAAACAAAATACGGACTTTCATTAAACTATAGTTTTTAACTTTAACAGGCTTTTAATAAAAAAACCAATACTATTAGATGACCTGAGAATTATCGGGATGTCTAGAAAATTATTCTGAAGATATGAAGATCGCACTTTTAGGTTACGGAAAAATGGGAAAGACCATTGAAAAAATCGCAATTGAAAGAGGACATGAAGTGGTCTTGAAAATAGATGAGAATATTGAGGATTATGATCTGGAAATGGCAGATATCGCCATAGATTTTAGTGTTCCTCATGCTGCATTTAATAATATTACCACCTGTTTTAAAAACCAATTACCGGTAATATGCGGCACAACGGGTTGGTTAGAAGATTATGAAAAGGCCGTAAAGATATGTGAACAGGAAAATTCGGCATTTTTGTATGCGTCTAATTTCAGCATCGGAGTTAATTTATTTTTTGGGCTGAACGAGAAGTTGGCTAAAATGATGAGTGCTTTCAGCAATTATTCGG
>JBDNHN010000523.1:0-2509 GCA_041688725.1 Gillisia sp. | reverse complement strand
GTTTTTCCAAGCTCGTAATTTAATGTATTTCGCTTTTTATGGCTTGGCAATTGTTGGTGAACTTCAATGGCCTTTTTAAAAAGTGGTGCTGCTATTTCCGGACCTTCATCTTTATTGACAATAAATGCCTGAGCCAGATAAAAATCAACCTTGTTTAGTTCTTTCAGATCATAGGCGTAGGTTTTAGCTTTAGAAATACTTCCTCCAAGAATTCCCGGCAGTTTAACGTATAATTCAACAAGAATCCTTCTGGCTTCCACGTGTCCAGGATCTAATTCTATTGCTTTTTCAAGATATGTTTTAATATCGGAAACATAAATCAACGACTGTAGTTTAGATACACTAAGTGCTTTCATTCCCAGGATTGCCCCATATTTAAAATTATAATCGATGCTATCCGGATATTTTTGGGCCAGGCTTTTATATAAAGAAATTGCGGTATCCCAATTTTTCTCAAAACCGGCAATATCTCCCAGGTAAGCAGTTGCAACTGCATCTTCGGGGTTCTCATAAATTCTATTCTGAAGCAGTTTTTTTGCAGTTTTAAGTTCTCCCTGGTCTAAGGAAGTGTATTTATTAAAGGAGGATTGGGGTAAATATCCCAAGCCCTTATATAATACGAATGCCAAAAATATTTTTTCGTAAGGCAAATATATCTTTAAATTCTTATCAGTTTTCTATTCCTTTAACCTTGACTATGTCCAAATTAACAAAAGATTAACCATTATTGGTACGTTTGTTAAATTAATTCCTAAAAAAGTGGAAATTTGAAAAAATTATTGCAATATTTGTGTTGTCTTTAACGGGCATTTCAAACGAAATTATTAATGTTAAATCTAATACTTAGCCTATGCAAAATTTTACTTTAGGAAAGAAGGGAATAACCATGCTCCTTTTTGGCCTTGTTTTATTAATTGGAAGTGTGCCCTCTTATGGGCAATGCCCTACCGTGGATGATCCCAATCAGGAATTTTGTTATCTTGACACTGTAGCAGATCTTAATGCCAACCCGGCAACTGAAAAAACCCTAAGATTTTACCGTACTCCCACTTCTCCAAATCCTATTCCAAATGATGAATTATTGCAAAATGGAATGTATTACGCTGGGAATCAAGATGGGTCGTGTGAAGACAGACCTAAAATAATCGTAACAGTATCAGATCTTGGTGCACCAACATCAACCTTTGGTAATTTTTATGAGCCATGTGTTTATTCAGAACGTGATGTTACAACTGTTGGAGATTTAAAGAATTTAATTAATACCTCAGATCCTGATTATGACCTTAACGTCTACGCGAATGAATTTGGTGATATGGATGATGAACTTCCAGATAGCGATGAATTAGTTGAAGGTGAAAACTATTTTATTGGACAGGACGATCCTTCAAATTCAGATTGCCGTTATTCAAGTAGAGTTGCTGTTACATATAATCCTGTAGAAGCTTTTGCTCCAAATGCAGTGCGGGAACAGGAATTTTGCGAAAGCGAAGATCCAACTGTGGCCGATTTGACAGCTACCGCTACCAGCGCAAATACACAGGCTTTCAGATTTTACAGTACCAGAACTTCACAACCGCCTTTAGATCCTTCTACTCCACTTGTGGATGGCGAAGACTATTATGTAAGTCAGATAGTAAATAGAATAGGAAGAGATCAACCACCTTGCGAGAGCACTAAAAGAGCTCCGATCACTGTAAACCTTTTAGCGTCTGACGCTGGTCCGGATAATACGGATAACGTTTTATGTGTTTCTGAAGCAGATGGAATTTTTGATACTGTGCTTAATGCCAAGAATTATTTCTTATCCTTATTATCTAATAATTTTGATAGCAACCCTGATAACGATGTTCCAACTAACGGAACTTTTACTGTTGATAATTTAGCAAGGATTGTTGCAGATTATAATGAAGGAACAAAAGTAGCTACCTATCAAACAACTTATACCGTTGACTTCGGGAACGAATGTACCGACTTTGTAGTTTTAGGCGCAAGAGTTGAAAACGATCCAAATGCAGGTGATGATACAGAAGTGGATGTATGTGTAAGCGATTTTTCAGCATTTTTACCCTTAGACCCTTCTCTAATTCCAGCAGCACAAGCAGCTATTGTGGACTATATAGAAAACACAGGAACAATCAATCCGGGAGAAACTTTTACTTTTACTCCTACTCTTACCGTTTTGTTCGATCAGATCAATTCTAATTTTGAAAATGATAATTTTCCACAAAGCTACACTGTAAAATATACAGTTAATAATAATGGATGTGAAAACTCATCAGAGTTGACACTTAATGTTCAGGACGAGAATGATGCCGGAGCCGATAACAGCGAAACTCTATGTGAGAATGAAGTTGACGACAGAGGAATTTTCGCCAATGAAACTTCATTAAGAGCTTATTATGTTGACTTATTAGGTGCTGGAGATGATACAGGATCTTTTAATCCACCGTTGTCTTCTTTAATAGATGCCTATGATGATGTTGCCTCTCCTTCAGAAGATTTTACTACT
>JBDNHN010000522.1:0-9151 GCA_041688725.1 Gillisia sp. | reverse complement strand
GCGGTTATTCATGAAGGCTCTTTTGATAAATTGGCAAGCTACATTGACCAGGCTAAAAAAGATAAGGATGCCGAAATAATTGTCGGAGGAAATTACGACAAATCCAAAGGTTATTTTGTAGAGCCAACGGTGATATTAACCACAAACCCTAAATATTCCACTATGGAAACCGAATTATTCGGACCCGTAATGACTATTTATGTTTACGAGGATAAAAAGTGGGAAGAAACCCTGAAATTAATTGATGAAACCAGTATTTACGGGTTGACAGGAGCTGTGCTATCCACAGACAGGTATGCCGCCACACAGGCCACAAAAGCCTTGCAAAATGCAGCCGGGAACTTCTATATCAACGATAAGTGCACCGGAGCCGTAGTTGGCCAACAACCTTTTGGCGGTGCCAGAGCGAGTGGAACCAACGACAAAGCCGGTTCTATGCTCAACTTATTGCGCTGGGCCTCTCCGCGGTTGATTAAGGAAACCTTTGTTCCTGCAACAGATTACAGGTATCCGTTTATGGGAGAATAGTTTTTTCTTATAAATTTTATTTTTTTAACATCCAAAACCAAAAATCGTTAGTCCTTGTTCTTAATATCGAACAAGGACTAACGATTTTTTATTTAAAAAGTTTTTATTCACTCCTGTTCTGCCTTTTCGATTAATTTTTTTAAATCTTCACTTTCCAACTTTCCTCTTTCCAACTTTCCACTCTTCACTTTCCACTCTCCACTTTCCACTTTCCACTTTCCACCCATTGAAATATTATGAAAATTTTTGTAGGCACACCTCGTTAATTATCAATTAATTAGGATTTTTACCGATAAAACAATGCTTACATCGATTATATCTACCGTTTACCGAAAAGTTTAAAACCCTGCATTAAATTTCCGTATTTTAGATTGTTATATAGCTTACCCCCAAATTATTACAAGGAATTTAATCCTTTTCAATTTTATCCCCCACGTAAATTGAAAGTTCTAATACCATACGGCAATGGAGAAAAAATTACTTTTCGTATTCTTTGCGTTTTCATTATTTTTTCTAAATCCATTGAGTGGGTTTGGGCAGTGTCCTACGACTTTAAGTATTTCAGCTAATCCGGGAATTCAAATATGCTCCGGGACTCAGGTTACCTTCTCTGCAAATATTACTGGGGGAACTGGAACCCTTTCATATCAATGGAAGTTGGATGGAAATAATGTAGGTACCGGAGGGACAAGCTACGGTCCAATTACACCCACCAACGGACAATCTATCCAAGTAATTGTAACTTCTTCTGATAATGCAAATTGCAGTAAAACCTCCAGTATTACCATGACGGTGAATCCAAAGCGTACAGGTAGTGTAACCATACAAGCAAGCAATACAAATATTTGTCCGGGAGAAAATGTAAGTTTTTCAATATCCAACGTTGCAAATGCCGGAAGTGGTGCAACTTATATATGGAAAGTAAACGGTACTCAGGTAGGAACAAATTCAACTTCATTTTCATCAAATTCATTAGTTAATACTGATAAGGTTAGACTTACTATTCAATCCAGTGTTCCCTGTACCGCAGAGTTCATGAGTAATGAAATTACAATTAATGAAAAAGCTGGAACCCCCAATACCCCAGGTACAATTTCTGGAACTACCGAAGTTTGTCCGGGAGATTCAGTTAATTATTCTATAAGCAATGTTGCCAATGCCGATTCATACAACTGGACAGTACCTTCAGGATGGGGCATTACCAGCGGGCAAAACACCAATTCTGTAACAGTTACCGCAGGTAGTTCAGGTCAAAACGGAAATATCCAGGTTACTGCCACAAATAGCTGCGGAACCAGTTCAGCACAAACTCTAACAGTAACTGTAAAACCGGGAACTCCTAATACTCCGGGAACAGTTTCTGGAACTACCGAAGTTTGCCCGGGAGATTCAGTGAATTATTCTATAAGTAATGTTGCCAATGCCGATTCATACAACTGGACAGTACCAAGTGGATGGACAATCAACAGCGGTCAAAACACCAATTCTATATCCGTTTCTGCAGGTACTGCCGGTCAAAATGGAAATGTACAGGTAACAGCAACAAACAGCTGTGGAACCAGTACAGCACAAAATCTAGGAGTAACTGTAAACCCCGGAACTCCGGGAACACCAGGAACCATCTCAGGAAACACAGATGTTTGTCCTGGAGATTCAGTTAATTATTCTATAAGCAATGTTGTAAATGTCGATTCCTATAACTGGACAGTTCCAAGTGGATGGACAATCAACAGTGGTCAAAACACCAATTCTATAACAGTTATTGCCGGTACTGCCGGGCAAAATGGTAATATACAGGTAGCTGCCACAAACAGTTGTGGAACTGGTGCAGCACAAACTTTAGGAGTAACTGTAAAGCCCGGAACTCCTGGAACTCCGGGAACAATTTCAGGAAATGCTACAGTTTGTCCCAGCACGTCATCTATAAATTATACCATAAGCGCAGTAGCAAATGCCGATTCTTATACCTGGAACGTTCCCTCCGGCTGGAGTATTAACAGCGGACAAAACACGAACAGTATTACCGTAACATCTGGAGGTGCAGGACAAAATGGTAACCTAAGTGTTACTGCCGGAAATAGTTGTGGAACCAGTACGGCTAAAACCTTGGCTGTAACCGTTCAACCTGGAACACCTAATACGCCGGCAACAATTACAGGGCCTACTGCGGTGTGTAATTCGGCTACAAGTTTAAACTACTCTGTATCTGCTGTAGCCAATGCAACCCAGTATGATTGGACATTACCTATTGGGTGGCAAATAACAGCGGGTACTGGAACCGCAAATATCACAGTAAGCGCATCTTCAACTTCAGGAAATATTACAGTTAACGCTCAAAACAGTTGTGGAATCAGTAGTGCTAAAAGTTTAGCTGTTATTACTACAAATGGGGTGCCTTCTCAACCTGGAACCATAACTTCTAGTTTAGGAAACAACCCCAATGTTTGTCCACCATTATCGGGAGTTACTTTCAGCGTAACTGCAGTTGCAGGAGCTACTGGCTATAACTGGATATTACCTACCGGCTTTCAAATTACATCTGGAGCTAATACAAATTCAATAACGGTAAAAATTAATTCCTCTCAGACATATATCAGCCCTGTCTCTGTTTCAGTACAGGCTACAAACCTATGTGGAAACAGTACTTCTAGCACTTTCTCAGGAATTGCAATTGATAATTATATTTTAACTGATATTGGTCCCGATCAAACAGTTTGTAAAACACTTAGTCCAATCACCATAAACGGGCAGGTAAGCTTTGGAAATGCAAAATTTAAACCCACTTATTCAACAAGTGGAGGAGGAAGTTTCCCTAGTGCTCCTTCCAATAATGTTTCCGATAATTTCTCTTTTAATTACCAACCTGTTCAGGCAGATCTTAATGCAGGACAGGTAACCATTACTTTTTCTGTCCCTAAGCCTAATGGTAGTGGCTCATCTTGTGGTAACGGAGTGGACGATATGATAATTTACTTTAGAAATGCACCCACCGCTAACATTAGCGCAGGAACAACCATTTGCGTAGGAAGTTCTACAGACTTAACCATTACTGGAACTGCTAACACCACGGTAACCTATAAAAAAGGAAGTGGTGCAAACCAGACTATTAATCTTGGATCCGGAGGGTCTGCAACAATTAATTCCGGAGCTTTAAATGCTAATACAATCTTTCAGCTGGTGAGTGTAATTTATAATGATACTCCTATCTGCCAGGCAACTTTATCAAGTAGTTCTACAATTACCGTAACTCCCGTTCCAACCGCATCTATCTCTTATAGCAATACACCTTTTTGTTCTTCAGATAATACGGCAAAAAATGTAACATTAACAGGCACAGGAGCCTATACAGTTGGAACTTATTCGGCTTCTCCTTCAGGTTTAAACATTGATACCAGCACAGGAAATATTACTCCAAATACTAGTAATGCTGGCACGTATACTATTACTTATACTATTCCGGCATCTGGGGGATGTTCAACCGTTGATGTAACCACACAGGTAACAATTACTAAATTGCCAACTTCCAGTATTAGCTATTCGGGAACTCCTTTTTGTCAATCCATTTCTACTACCCAAGCTGTAACCCTAACGGGAACAGAAGCTTACACCGAAGGAAGTTTCACTTCTACTGCCGGATTAAGTATTAATTCTCCAACCGGAGCGATTACACCTAGTACAAGTAATCCCGGCTCTTATACAATTACTTACACAACACCTGCTGCCAATGGCTGCGGAACTACTACTTCTACAACCAATATAGTCATTACCGAGACCCCTACACCGGTTATTACTTACGCTGCGGCTCAATTTTGTAGCTCTGAAACCTCACCACAAAATGTTACTCTTACAGGATCTGGAAATATTTCAGGAGGTGTTTATTCGTCTACCACAGGACTCGATATTGTTTCCTCTACCGGAGCTATAACTCCATCCACCAGTAGTCCGGGAAATTATGTAGTTACTTATACTCTTTCACCTGCAGGGGGTTGTCAGGAAACTACTTCAACTACCAATATTGAAATAACACAGGATCCGTCTGCCGAAATATCTTATAATGGTACTTTTTGCACATCAGATACCACACCTAAAGATGTTACTTTTGCAAATATAATAGGAACATACCAAAGTGGAACTTTCAGTGTTATTCCTGCGGGATTAACTATCGATTCCTCTTCAGGCAAAATAACTCCTTCCTCCAGTAGTCCCGGGTCTTATACCGTTACTTATTCTATTCCTGCTTCAGCAGGATGTGGAAGTAAAGATATTACCACAACCATAGATATTGAAGAGGCTCCTGCAGCCACAATATCTTATTTAGATTCTCCATTTTGCAGTTCCGATATCACTTTGAAAAGTGTAAGCTTCAGCGATACTGTGGGTGCTTATGAAAATGGAACTTTTAGTGGAACATCCGGTTTAATAATTGATCCCACAACCGGAGAAATTAATCCAAACGGAAGTACTACCGGAAATCATAGGGTAACCTATACAATTCCTGCAGGTTCAGGATGTAATTCTATCTCTGTTACAACAGAAATTGAAATCAATGAAGCGCCTACAATAAATACTCAACCATATAATGTTGCGGTATGTACAACAAATGATGCGCAGTTAGAAGTGACTGCCTCAGGTGACAATTTAACCTATCAATGGTATAAAGGAACTGAACCGGGATCTGAAATTTCCGGTGCCACTTCAGCAATTTTAAGCATAAATCAGGCAACCACTACAGATGGGGGTATCTATTATGTAATTGTAAGTGGAGCTTCCTCTTGTAGCCCGATAAAATCTGATGAAGTTACTTTAAATGTTGATGAGAATATTGTGGTAAACACACAACCTGTGAGTCAGGATCTATGTGAAGGCGGAACTTTGAATTTAAGTATCGATGCTACCGCGACCGGCGGTGCTCCTCAATATCAGTGGAGAAAAGATGGAAATCCATTAACTAATGGTGGAAACATTTCCGGAGCTTCTTCAGCAAATTTATCTATCAATAATCTTTCCACAACAGATGCAGGTGATTACGATGTGGTAATTGACGGACCCGATGGGTATACCTGCGATGTGGGATATTCTCAAAAAGCTACTATTACAGTTAATCCTGCTCCTACTGCAGATGCAGGAGCCGATTTTCAAGCGTGTAGCACTAATACTACTATTACTCTAAAAGGGAATGACGCTACTGTGTCTAATAATACATCACTTGAATGGACAACTTCTAATGGAGCAGGCACCATTTCTGATCCCACCAGTTTAGATGCTACCTATCAACCGGATGCATCAGATTATAACAAGGATCTAGAATTTACACTTACGGCTGTTTTTGATATTAACGGAAATCAGCCTTGTTCTGCGGCTGTAGCTACTAAAAAAATAACTATAGTTCCTTTACCTGTAATAAATTCCTTTAGCTATTCGACAAATGAATTTTGTGAAACAGATTCTGCAGATAAATCTCCTACTTTAACCGGGGATTATTTTGATACATCTGCAGGAAACTATACCGTAGAGCCGACTTCCGGTTTAATTTTAAGTGCTTCAACAGGAGTAATTACTCCTAACGGAAGCACACCAGGAGAATACGTTATTAAATATACTGCTCCTTCAAATGGGGTTTGTACCGAAGCTGTAACCGCTAAATATAATGTGACCATAGGCCAAAAACCAGTGGCCGATTTTAGTTATAATGGAACTCCTTACTGCAGTAATTCAGGGAATGTGGTACCCACTTTTGCTACAGGTGGAGTTGCAGGAACATTTTCCGCAACTCCAGATGGATTATCTATTAATGCTTCAACAGGAGAAATTGATATTGCCAATACCACGCCGGGAACATATACGGTAACAAATACAATTGCTGCGGCAGGTGGTTGTATAGAAGTGGAAGACACTTCAGAAATAACCATCACCAAATTACCGGTGGCAGATTTTTCTTATACAGGTTCTCCATATTGTTCAAATGGAACCAACCCAACCGTTACTTTAAACTCAACTTTGGGATCTGAAGCCGGAACATTTAGTTCTACTTCAGGATTGGTTTTTGCCAATTCTTCAACCGGAGAAATAGATATAGCTACAAGTACACCCGGAACTTATACGGTAACAAACACAATTGCTCCGGCAGGAGGTTGTATAGAAGTGAAAGCTACTTCCGAAATAACCATTACAAAATTACCTGTAGCAGATTTTTCTTATGCTGGTTCTCCTTATTGTTCAGATGGAACCAACCCAACCGTTACTTTAAACTCCACCTTGGGATCTGAAGCAGGAACATTTAGTTCTACTTCGGGATTGGATTTTGCAAATGCTTTAACAGGAGAAATTAATATAGCTACAAGTACACCGGGAACCTATACGGTTACAAATACAATTGCAGCAGCTGGTGGTTGTATAGAAGTTAAAGCTACTTCCGAAATTACCATTACCAAATTACCTGTAGCAGATTTTTCTTATGCTGGTTCTCCTTATTGTTCAGATGGAACCAACCCAACCGTTACTTTAAACTCAGCCTTGGGAGCTCAAGCTGGAACATTCAGTTCTACTACGGGATTGGTTTTTGCCAATACTTCAACAGGAGAAATTAATATAGCTACAAGTACACCGGGAACCTATACTGTTACGAATACTATTGCTGCGGCAAATGGTTGTTCTATAGTTACTTCAACTGCCAATATAACCATTACCAAACTACCGGATGCAACTTTCACCTATACCCAAAATGCGTATTGTGTTACAGATTATTCTGCAACAGTTTCAGCAGGATATGAAACTGGAGGAAGTTTTTCTAGCGCCACCCTTGGATCACTTCTTAATGCTTCAACAGGAGTAATCACGTGGACCGATGCTGATATGTTAAACGGAAACTATGATATTACTTATACTTTTACTGCAGCGGGTGGTTGTGCGGCGGTTTCTCATTCCGAAACTATAACTATAGATGCACTACCTGAAGGTGGAAGCTTATCTTGGTCTAATGATGAAAGGATTTTCCTTACCTGCGAAATTCAAACGAATAATTTAAATGAGGTTCTCAAGCTAGAAGGTCATATTGGTGAAATCATTGAATGGGAGTATCGTACCGCATCAACGCTAACCTGGGCTACGTATAATAGTCAAAATTCAACTTTAACATCTTCAGATTTTGCTAGTATATTAGACAGTAATGTAGAGAGCACTGTTTTCAGGGCAAAAATAGCAAATGGAGCCTGTATTGATGGAACATATTCCCAAACCGCAATCTTAAGTGTGATCCCTTCAGATATCAAACCAGCACCGGTAGAAGTTAGTCCGGATGTACTATGCTATGGGGCTGAAATTTCTTTAAGCTCCAGCACCGGTTACGGACAAGAATATGGTCAATTTGAAGGAGGAGCTTTTGACAATGCCGGTATAAAAAACCATGATTGGAGATTAACCAATCCAAGCGGAGGATCTAATGATTTTAGCACCAAAGCTAGTAATGGTAGAGCCGATCACTGGTTAAGGATGGTTGAAAGTGGAGGAGATGATGGAAAAGTTTACACGGCTAATATTCCTAATCCAACCTCTGGTAGCACTATACCATGGGCTTCTAAATCTATTAGTGAAGGAAATAAAGGATTTGCTTTAGTTACCGGTAACAATGATTCTTTCATGGAAACACCACCATTTTCACTGGGAAGCCTAGATGAAGCTATTCTCACTTTCGATCAAGCCTATAATCTTACTGCAGGCGCAACTATTATTGTCGAAATTTCTACAAATGGTGGTTCAAGTTATGAGAAAGTATTATTCTCTCTTACCGGTGACGGAACCACAAACATAGGAAGTAGTGGCAACTACACCAGCTTTGGAGATGGAACCCCTATAACCAGACCAAAAAATAAAATAGTGATAGATCTTGGAGATTATTTAGGACAAACTAACCTTCGAGTTCGATTTAATTATAATGGCGTAATAGATGGGGATGTTTGGGCTGTAGATAATATTAAAGTACCCGAAGGACCCCAGGATGTTTTATTGCAATGGTTCTATGATGAAAATGCTACTGATCCAAATAATACCTTGGAACAAATAGGCGCTGATAATCAAGAAAAAGTATCCTTTATCCCAAGAAAAATTGGATGGAACAATTTCGAAGTTAAAACAGCCTTACTATTAGATAGTAATGGAGATCCTTGCGAAGACATTAACAATTCTGAAACTATAAGGGTTTTTGTATTCGATCAATATACAACTAACGCAACCGCAGAAACAGGGGAATGTGGAAATACGAGAGTTACGCTTCATGCGAGCACTGCAGGAGCTTTCCAGGGTCCAATAGATGATTATCCAACCATTGATGGATATGCAGGTTCTTGGGTAATTAACGGGCCAAATAATGATTTCACTTTAACCAATCTGGATCCTTTAAGTACCCTAGATCCTGTAAACAATCCAGATGCTATATTCGAAGGAACAGAATTAGGAAATTATAATTTTTCATGGGAACTGACTGCAACTGGAGTTTATCCTGACGATTTTGAAAATGAAAGTTTAAGAGGTCAGCCTATTGTAAATACAAATTGCCCTCCAATCATTAATATTAATGAGGTTGAACTTCCTAAATGTACTACCCTGGATTTCGACGGAGTAAATGATT
>JBDNHN010000521.1:0-3715 GCA_041688725.1 Gillisia sp. | reverse complement strand
GACAATTTTTTACTTTCATTTAATTTTGAAGATTGTATTGTCAATTTTTCTTCATTCTATGGTTTAAAACTAAAAGGCATAAAGTTTAAAGGCTGTAACCTGGAACAGGTGGATTTTGCAGAATCAGACCTTAGGAATTCCCGTTTTCAAGAATGTGACTTAAGCGGCGCAAATTTTGGAAATACAAACCTGGAAAGTTCCGATATGCAAACAGCTGTAAATTTTTCAATTGATCCGGAGGCCAACAGGATTTACAAGGCAAAATTTTCAATTCAAAATATCACCGGACTACTGGATAAGTATAAAATTATTATAAAATAAACATCGCTAAAAATCAGTTATAAAGTTTCAGTTGTGATATTCTCATCCTTATTTCAGGCTGTAACTAAGCTTATTTTAGGATTTTAAAAGCCATCTAACACGCTGTTATACCTTTCTGTATTTTAATCTGACAAAACCCCCAAAAACTACATATAACATATATTTTTATCAGTTAGATAAAGGAGTGCGCAATATTTCTAACTTTTTTATTAGAATATTAATTTAAAAAATAGTTGCTAAATTAGTATATTTATGCAAAATAAATATATATGGAACTATTTTCGTGTCCAAAATGCCAAAATACGCACATTATAAAAAGTGGCATCGTCAAGGGAAAACAGCGCTATTTATGTAAAAAATGTTCCTATTATTTCACGGTAAACAAGCTTGGAAAAAAGATCGACAGTTATTACGTCACCAAAGCCCTACAGCTGTATCTGGAAGGCATTAGTTTTCGTGAGATTGAACGAATTATAGGGGTTTCTCATGTTACTGTGAGTAATTGGGTGAAAGAGTATAAAATAAAAAAACCTGCCAATGCAAATTACCATCCGACTTACCGGATTTTCAATCACCTTGAATTGTTGAAATACCTAAAAAACAAGGATCAACTGGCCGGAGCAGGAATGATAATTACCGAGTTGGGAGATAAGTTTATGTTGATAAAATGGGAACGTTTCAGGGATTAACTATACTGTTTTACAGAAACCTATAGTAGATTTTTTTTTGATGCATAAAAACAGTATTTAGTAAAAGTAATCTAACCAATGATTTCATAATCTAACTTCAATTTTTATGAAAAAAATCCTTTGCATCAGCCTATTGGTACTTCTTTCCTCACAAGTATTTTCGCAGGGCTCTCCCGATTATGGATCCGGAATGAAGATTAAATTCAACGAAGACGGTTCCAATTACATGAGATTTATTGCCTGGGGACAAATGTGGGCACAATACGACGATGATGTTCCCGATGGGCAAAAATCAATTGAATTTTCAACAAGAAGAGCGCGATTATTAACCTATGCTCAATTTGGTCCGAAATTTTTAATTCTCGTCCATTTTGGTCTAAACTCCCTGAATGCTGATAATATGTCACCTGTTGGAAAAGATAATAGTTCACAACTCTTCTTTCACGATTTTTGGTTGCAATACAGCCTGACTAAAGATCACGCCATTGGTACAGGATTGCATTATTGGAATGGGATTTCAAGATTGAATAACCAGAGTTCACTTAACTTTTTGACCTTAGATAACAATAGACAATCGTGGGCTACTTTAGGTTTAACCGACCAATTTGCCAGGCATCAGGGAGTTTACGCAAAAGGAAGTATAGACAAGTTTCAATATCGAGTTGCAATTAATGAATCACTCACAAATAGTTTGGATTCAAGAAATGTTCAGGATAACCTTGGCACCACCATTTATGCAGGCCGAAAAGTCCTTGGTTCTAAAGACGCAGGATTTAACTATGCAGGTTATTTTGAATACAATTTCTTAGATCAGGAAAGTAATTTTCTTCCTTATAAAGTGGGTACTTATTTAGGGACTAAAAAGGTGTTTAATTTGGGCGCGGGTTTCTTTTTACATCCAAACGGGACAGTACGATCTAACGGGACAACAATCTCATCTGAAGATGTTTCAATTTTCGCAGTGGATGCATTTTATGATGCCCCGCTTGGAGAGAACAATGGCGCCATTACCGCTTATGCCGTGTACCAAAACAACGAGTACGGAAAGGATTATTTATATAGTGCTTATGGTACAGGAAGCATGCTTTACGGGCATATCGGTTATTTGATCCCAACAGAAAAGCTCACCAAATTACAGCCCTATGTCTCTTTTGCTTCAAACAGTTATGATGCCGTAGATGATAATAGAAATGTTTTTGGTATTGGCAGCAATCTGTTTATGAATGGACATAATTCAAAACTGACTTTGGAGTACAAAAATGAAAAATTCGGAAACAGTGAAACCGGAACGCTCACTCTTATGGCAATGATTTACCTATAAACCAACTTTTTAAAAACAAAAATTATGAAAAAACAACACCTAAGGAATTTAAAAATAAAATACTAAGTTTACAATCTGATCTTAATCAACTTCCATCAACAACCTTGTGAAACTCGACAGGAAGGAATACAAATGAATAAAAAAATTAAGCAAATGGAAAGTGAAATACGAATAACTAGACAAGAGGATATTTCATCCAATCCCGCCCCACTTGGTTTGATGGGTTTTGGAATGACTACAGTGCTTTTGAATTTTCATAATGCTGGTATTATTGAGCTTAGTTCAATGATATTGGCAATGGGGATTTTTTATGGTGGTTTAGCTCAAGTCGTTGCCGGAATCATGGAATGGAAAAAAGGCAATACCTTTGGGACAACTGCATTTACATCTTATGGTTTTTTCTGGCTCTCTTTAGTTGCGTTGATTATAATGCCTAAAATGGGATTGATTGCAGCTCCAGAAAAATTATCTATGGTGGCATATTTAATAATGTGGGGCATTTTCACTGCTGGTCTATTTATAGGCACACTAAAATTGAATCGAGCGTTACAGTTCGTGTTCGCCTCTTTGACGTTGCTTTTCTTTTTATTAGCCGCCGGGGACTTCTCAAATAGTAGCACCATAAAGCACATTGCCGGTTACGTTGGGATTATCTGTGGCTTTTCAGCGATTTATACTGCTTTGGCTCAAGTGATCAACGAAGTATATGGAAAAACTGTAGCTCCCATTTGGCCCATAAAGAATTAGGGATTGCTGTAACGAAGAGTGATATCTCGATTTTAGAAATAGGGATTTAATGACACATATGGGGAGTGAACATAAATAGGTGCTCTTGGTAAAGACCTGTATGGCAACCCTTGTAACGATGATGGAAAAACTGAGCGGAAAAGAATCACAAGAGATATATGAAGAAATGGAAAAGCGGCTTACCAACTTCAGTTCCTGTTGGGTAAAGACCCTTACTTTTGATAATGGTAAGGAATTTGCCCTGCACCAAGAAATAGGCAATCTCTTAGGTGCAAAAACATATTTTACCAGACCTTATACCTCTCAGGACAAGGGAACAGTGGAAAACAGAATTGGGTTTATCAGAATATTTTTTCCAAAGAAAACCGACTTGAGAAATATTACTGACAAAAGAATAAAAGAAGTTGAGAGATTACTAAATTACAGACCCATTAGAAAGTTTAATTATCAAAACCCAATTGAAGTCCTAAAAAACAAAAGTGTTGCACTTATGGGTTGAACTCAGCAATGCCCAAACCAGTTAATTACTGATAATCACAAAAACAATAATATAATGAGTTACTACAAAATCGAAGACTTACAACATTATTTTAAAATGTATAATAAGTCTATAAAGGAGCCCAAAAAATTCTGGGAT
>JBDNHN010000520.1:0-2296 GCA_041688725.1 Gillisia sp. | reverse complement strand
TACCCTGGTTAAAAGGGCAGTGGTTTTGGGCATGATCACCAAAGGAATTTTTACTCTGGCAGTGGCAGGAACTCATGGGAAAACTACCACTACGGCAATTTTAGCCCATTTATTAAAGGAAACAGGGGCCAAAGTGACCGCCTTTTTAGGAGGGATCAGTGAAGATATTCAAAGCAATTTAATCTTAAACGGAAATGATGTAATGGTCGTTGAGGCCGATGAATACGACAGGTCCTTTTTGAATTTGTCACCCAACATCGCAGCGATTACCTCAATGGATCCTGATCATCTGGATATTTATGGAGCCCCGGAAAAATTGATGGAATCCTTTAAGGATTTTGCCAGTTTGGTTCCCCCACAAGGAAAATTATTTATTAAAAACGGATTGCCCCTTTTCGGAACAACTATTGGTATAGATGATAACTCAGACTATGCAGCGATTGACATCACTGTTGAAAACGGAACTTATCATTTCAATTTACGAACCCCAAACACAATACTTAGAAATATAAAATTTAATCTCCCCGGTAAACACAATTTGCAGAATGCTATAACAGCTCTTGCGATGGCTATTCATCAAGGTTCCCCAACCGGTGAACTCGCAAGGGCTTTATACAGTTTTAAAGGGGTGAAACGAAGGTTTTCATATAAAATTAAAACGGAAAACCTGGTGTTAATAGACGATTATGCGCATCACCCTGCCGAGATTTCGGCAGTTCATCAGGCTGTCAGAGAAATGCATCCCAATAAGAAAGTGATCGCGGTTTTCCAGCCTCATTTGTTTAGTCGTACTAGGGATTTTGTCGATGATTTTGCCCACAGTTTAAGCGCCTTTGACAAGGTTAGACTTCTGGATATTTATCCGGCCAGGGAACTTCCAATTGAAGGAATTACCTCAAAATGGTTACTGGATAAAATTGAAAATCAGGATAAAAAATTGATTTTAAAAGAAGAGTTAACAGCGGAATTAAAAAATTCAGGCTGCGAAATAATTGTTATGATGGGTGCCGGGGATATAGGCGAAATGGTGACGAATGTTGTAAAAGAATTGGCTAATGAAGATTAATTTTAATTACATAAAAGCAATTTTAGTTTTAAGCGCCGTTATCTTCTTATATGGCTTTGCCGAAAAACGCAACAATGACCGGAAATTAAGCCATGTGGAGGTACAATTCACTCAATTTGAAAACCTTTATGTTACCGAAGAAACGGTTAATAAATTGTTAATACTAAATGAGATAACTGTTACGAGGGTAGATAAAGAAACTTTAGATTTGAATAGGGTAGAAAAGGTGCTGAATAACCATCCAATGATTGAAAATGCTGAGGTGTTTTTAACGATAGATGGGATCCTAAAAACAAAAATTAACCAGCGCCGGCCTATTGGAAGAATTTTGGGAAACAAAACTTATTATGTGGACAGACTGGGAACTAAAATGCCTCTCTCCCCATATTATACCGCCAGGGTCCCAATCCTTATTGGAGTAGCGGAAAAAGATATAAATGAAGTATATCCGCTTTTGAAATATATAAATGAAGATCAATTTTTAACAGAACATATTACATCAATTACCAGGTTAAATAAAGGGTTTTACCAACTTGAGGTTAGACAGATGAATTTCAGTCTCTTTTTTGGAAAGATTGAAAGAGTAGGAGATAAATTCAACAATTTTAAAGCTTTTTATAAAAAAGCGATGAAAGACGATTTATTAAATACTTACAAAATGGTGGATTTACAATTTGGGAATCAGGTTGTTTGCACTAAAAAATAAGGTATGGAACAAAACGACATTGCAGTAGGACTAGATATAGGGACCACAAAAATTGTGGCCATGATTGGTCGTAAAAATGAATACGGGAAGATGGAGATTATCGGTATTGGTAAATCCAAAAGTTTGGGTGTTCACCGTGGGATAGTAAATAATATTACCCAAACCATCCAATCCATTCAACAGGCAGTTCTGGAAGCCGAAGCAGACTCGGGTTTAAAAATAAAGGATGTAGTGGTGGGAATTGCCGGCCAGCATATACGCAGTTTGCAACATAGCGATTATATCACCCGGCCAAACCCCGATGAAGTGATAGATGCAGATGATATTTATACGCTTTGCAATCAGGTTCACAAATTGGTGATGTTGCCCGGAGAAGAAATAATCCATGTGTTGCCTCAGGAATTTAAAGTTGACGGACAAACCGAGATCAAAGAACCTATAGGAATGTATGGAGGCCGCCTGGAAGCAAATTTTCACGTAGTGGTAGGCCAAGTTTCTTCAATTAGGAATATAGGCCGTTGTGT
>JBDNHN010000519.1:0-7448 GCA_041688725.1 Gillisia sp. | reverse complement strand
TAAAGGATCCCTTGGGCTTGCATTGGGATACGGAAAAAAAGAAGGAATAAAAGAAGAAATGCAGGTAGGTGTAAATGCCTTCCCGCTTTATAAAGATTTTAAATCGGTTCAAAACGTTTCTCTGGAGAAAGCTTCAGGAATACACGAATTTGCCTGTGTTCAATTGCAAAACACCTTGATGGGCCGGGGCGATATCATCAAGGAAACTACTCTGGAAGTTTTTAATACTAAAGATGTAGAGGAATGGAACAAGGTTCCTGAGGTTTCTTTAAATCATATGGAAACCCCCGTAACTTCTCCGGAAGTTGACCTTTGGCAATCATTTGACCGGGAAGTAGGACACCACTTTAATCTATCTATAGATTTAAATGCCTGTACGGGATGTGGAGCTTGTATTATTGCCTGCCATTCTGAGAACAATGTACCGGTTGTCGGAAAAGAAGAAATTAGAAAATCACGTGATATGCACTGGTTGCGTATAGATCGTTATTACTCTTCTGAGGACAGCTTTATCCATGATGTCGATAAAAAGGATGATATTTCAGGACTCGGGGAATCACTTTCTCAATTTGGGGAATTAGAGAATCCGGGAGATAATCCACAAGTAGTATTTCAACCGGTAATGTGTCAACACTGTAACCATGCTCCCTGTGAAACCGTATGCCCTGTGGCTGCAATTTCTCATTCACGTCAGGGTCAAAATATGATGGTTTACAACCGTTGTGTGGGAACCAGGTATTGCGCAAATAACTGCCCTTATAAGGTACGTCGTTTCAACTGGTTTAAATACTCCGGAAACGATGAGTTTGATTATCACATGAATGACGATTTGGGCCGAATGGTGTTAAATCCTGATGTTACCGTGAGGTCAAGGGGGGTTATGGAAAAATGTTCTATGTGTATTCAAAAAACGCAAAAAACCATTTTAGATGCCAAACGCGATGGCAGAGTAATAGAAGACGGAGAATTTCATACCGCTTGTTCTGCAGCCTGTGATAAAGGAGCGATGGTTTTTGGTGATATTAACGATAAGGAAGCTAAGATCGTTAAAATGAAGGACGATAAAAGAATGTATCACTTATTGGAATCTGTTGGTACCAAACCTAATGTGTTCTATCATACCAAGATAAGGAATATTTCAGAAGCATAATAAAACTAAACATTTAAAGAATCAATTAAAAAGGATATGTCTCATTACGAAGCACCATTACGAAAGCCTTTAGTTACCGGAGATAAAACCTATCACGATGTAAGCATTGATGTGGCTGCAGCTGTTGAGGGTAAGGCAAATAAGTCCTGGTGGATAGTTTTTTCTATCGCACTTGTCGCTTTTCTCTGGGGTTTAGGCTGTATAATTTATACCGTTTCCACTGGTATTGGAACCTGGGGGCTCAACAAAACCGTAGGCTGGGCCTGGGATATCACCAACTTTGTTTGGTGGGTAGGTATCGGGCATGCCGGAACGCTTATTTCAGCGGTATTGCTGTTGTTCCGACAAAAATGGAGAATGGGAATCAACCGTTCTGCAGAGGCCATGACCATCTTCTCTGTAATCCAGGCTGGATTGTTTCCAATTATCCACATGGGGCGTCCTTGGTTAGCTTATTGGGTACTTCCTATTCCCAATCAATTTGGTTCCCTTTGGGTGAATTTCAACTCGCCACTGCTTTGGGACGTATTTGCAATTTCCACATATTTATCAGTTTCCCTGGTGTTTTGGTGGACAGGTTTACTTCCGGATTTTGCTATGATCCGTGACAGGGCTGTAAAACCCTTTCAGAAAAAGATCTACGGAATTTTAAGTTTTGGATGGAGCGGAAGGGCGAAGGACTGGCAACGTATGGAAGAAGTTTCATTGGTATTGGCTGGTTTGGCAACTCCTCTTGTACTTTCTGTACATACTATTGTATCCTTTGACTTTGCTACCGCCGTTATCCCGGGTTGGCATACAACCATTTTTCCTCCATATTTTGTTGCTGGAGCTGTATTTTCAGGATTCGCAATGGTGAATACACTTCTTATAATTATGCGGAAGGTTTCCAATCTGGAAGACTATATTACCATCCAGCATATAGAATTGATGAACATTGTAATTATGATCACCGGTTCCATAGTGGGATGTGCTTATATTACAGAACTGTTTGTAGCCTGGTACTCCGGAGTGGAATATGAACAATATGCATTTTTGAACAGGGCGACCGGACCTTATTGGTGGGCTTACTGGTCGATGATGACCTGTAACGTTTTCTCTCCTCAGTTCATGTGGTTTAAGAAATTGCGTACCAGCATTATGTTCTCTTTCTTTATATCGGTTGTTGTAAACATAGGAATGTGGTTTGAGCGATTTGTTATTATAGTAACCTCATTGCACCGTGATTACTTGCCTTCTTCCTGGACAATGTTTTCCCCTACTTTTGTAGACATAGGAATATTTATTGGAACCATAGGATTCTTCTTTGTATTGTTCTTGTTATATGCCAGAACATTCCCTGTAATTGCACAAGCCGAAATTAAAACGATCCTAAAAGGATCCGGTGCAAAATATAAACAGTTACGGGCAGAGAATGGTGACGATGTAGATCACCGAAATAAAATTTAATAATAATAGAAACAAGGATGGCATCAAAAGTTATACACGCTATTTATACCGATGACGATTTGCTGTTGCAAGCGGTAAAACAAGTTCGTGAGGCCCGTTATCATATTGCTGAAATTTATACACCGTTTCCTGTACACGGATTGGACAAAGCAATGGGATTGGCTCCCACCAGAATCGCAATTGCCTCTTTCCTTTATGGAGTGGTGGGATTAGGAGTAGCTATCCTAATGATGGATTATATGATGATTGTAGACTGGCCTCAGGATATTGGTGGAAAACCCAGTTTTAGTTTCCTCCAAAACCTTCCTGCATTTGTGCCAATCATTTTTGAATTAACTGTGTATTTTGCCGCTCACTTAATGGTGATCACTTTTTATATGAGAAGTAAATTATGGCCTTTTAAATCCGCAGAAAATCCTGATATAAGGACTACAGACGACCATTTCCTTATGGAAATAGAAGTAGCAAACCACGATTTAGAAAGCCTTACCAGCTTCCTTAAAGAAACTGGCGCACTCGAGATCAATTTAATAGATATTAAATAAAAAGAATGAAAAGTCTATTTTATAAATCCATAGTATTACTGCTCGTTGCATTTTCCACTACAGCTTGCTTTAATAAGACCACTCCGAATTATCAGTATTTTCCGGATATGTATTTCCCTGTTTCTTATGAAGCTTATGGGGAATATGATGTATTTGTTAATGAGCAATCAGCCAGATTACCGGTAGAAGGTACAATCCCTCGTGGCTGGAAACCTTATGAATTTGAAAATTCAGTTGAAGGATACCAAATGGCCAAGGCTCAATTGACAAATCCATTGCCATATTCTGAAGAAAACCTCGCCAACGGAAAGCAGTTATACACTATTTATTGTTCCGTTTGCCACGGAGATAAGGGTGATGGAAAAGGAATTTTGGTAGATAGGGAAAAGATTCTGGGGGTGCCTAGCTATGATGATATAGGAAGAGCTATTACCGAAGGTAGTGTTTATCACGTGATGTATAATGGTTTAAATACTATGGGGTCTTATGCCGCACAAACCAGTATTAAGGAACGTTGGCAAATTGACCACTATGTTATGCAACTTAAAGGGACATTGGAAGGAAAACCGGAACGGGAATTTGCAAATGAAAAGATAATAGATACCATAACCGGTTCAGAAATGAAGGGTGAAGGAAAAGAAGATCTTGTTCCTGCAATTAATGCGGGGCCATCGTCTAATGTTCAGGAATAACAGATTTTCCAGAAAGAAGTTGAAGAACGTACAAACTAAAAGTAACTATATTTAGATATATAAATATGTACACGCTATCCAGTAAATTAAAATTAACGGCAATTATTTTTATGATTGTTGGTGCTTTAGGCCTTACTTATGGTTTTATTGCCGCCCCTTCCACTATTGATGATGTGAAGGAAATGATGGCTTCAGAAGAGGGTCATCAGGAATCGGCAGATACCAAAATTGTCGAAGGCGATACGCATTCTACAAATCCTGAACAGGTTGAAGTTGAACATGGCACCACATCATCTGCCCAGGCAGAAGATCATGGGGATGAACATTACGAGCATTTGCTTCATCAACTGCAAAATAAACCTTGGGCAGCCTTGTACGTTGCCGCGTTTTTCTTCTTTATGATCTCTTTGGGAGTATTGGCTTTTTACGCATTACAATATGCTTCCCAGGCCGGATGGTCTCCTGTATTGTTCAGGGTTATGGAAAGCATCACCGCATATTTGTTGCCGGGAGGGATTATCGTGTTTGTGATCTTACTTCTTTCAGGGCTTCATTTCAATCATTTATTTACCTGGATGGATCCGGAGGTAGTAGCAAATGATGAACTTATTCAAAATAAATCGGGATATCTAAATGTGCCTTTTTTCTTACTTCGTGCAGCCTTTTATCTTATTGGCTGGAATGTATTCAGGTATTTATTGAGAAGAAACTCCTTGCGAATGGATGAAGCTAAAGATAACAAGTGGTTTAAACAAAATTTCAAACTTTCTGCAGGATTCCTGGTGTTCTTTTTAATTACCGAATCAATGATGTCCTGGGACTGGATTATGAGTTTTGATCCGCACTGGTTTAGTACCTTGTTTGGATGGTATGTTTTTTCCAGTTTGATTGTTTCTGCGATAACCGTTATTGCCTTGGTTACAATATATCTTAAATCTAGGGGATATTTGGAAAATGTAAATGATTCGCACATTCATGACCTCGCAAAATATATGTTTGGATTTAGTATTTTTTGGGCCTACTTGTGGTTCTCACAATTTATGCTAATTTGGTATGCGAATATTCCGGAAGAGGTCACCTATTTTGTGACCAGGATACAGGATTATAATTTGCCTTTTTTCGGAATGGTAGTATTGAATTTTGTATTCCCAATTCTCATTCTTATGAACAGTGATTTTAAACGCACAAATTTGTTTGTAATTATGGGCGGAATTATAATTTTAATTGGCCATTATTTAGATATTTTTGTTATGGTAATGCCAGCCACAGTTGGAGAATCATGGTTTATAGGAATTTCTGAAATAAGCGCATTGCTATTGTTTTCCGGGTTATTTATTTTTGTGGTATTCAGAGCCCTTACTAAAGTACCATTGCTGCCTAAAGGAAATCCCTTTATTAAGGAGAGCAAACATTTTCATTATTAAAAGATTGTTTAAAGAAGAAATAAAAACATGACTGTATTTTTAGTAATAATAGTAATAGCCCTTTTTGCCGTAACTGTATGGCAAATGTCAAAGATTTTTCAGTTATCAAAGGACAGCAGTGCAGCTTCCTCTCAAGTTGCAACAGATAAGGACAACAAAACCCAGGGGATCCTTATGCTTGCCTTCGCGGTTTTTTTCTATCTGCTAATGATCTACTGTTTCTGGTATTACAGCAAGCTTTATCTGCCTGAAGCAGCATCTGAGCACGGTAGTAAGGTAGATACTTTATTGTTCATCTCTATAGGAGTTATTATGTTTGTGCAGGTTATTACCCAGGCACTTCTCTTCTGGTTTTCATATAAATATAAAGGAGTTAAAGGCACTAAAGCCCTTTTTTATGCCGATAACGATAAACTTGAATTTATCTGGACTATTATTCCCGTAATTGTATTATCGGGCTTGATAATTTACGGATTGTTTACCTGGTCTGATATTATGAATATCAATGAAGATGAGGATCCTATGGTGATCGAAATATATGCTCGCCAGTTTAGTTGGACAACGAGATATGCCGGGGCCGATAATACTTTGGGTTCTGCAAACGTTCGTTTTATTGAAGGTATAAATCAACTTGGATTAGATGAAAGCGATCCCTATGCAGGAGATGATGTTATAACAATAGAACTTCACCTTCCGGTAGGAAAGCCGGTATTGTTTAAATTCAGGTCTCAGGATGTATTACATTCTGCTTTCTTCCCACACTTCAGGGCTCAAATGAATGTGGTGCCCGGAATGATCACTCAGTTTGGGTTTACTCCTTCCATTACTACTGAGGAGATGAGAGCAAGTGAATATATGATCGATAAAGTTAAAACCATAAACGCATTAAGGGAAGAAAACTCAAAAGAACTCATTGCAAAAGGGGAAGTTGCTTTAGATCCCTATGAATTTGATTATTTTTTGTTATGTAATAAGATTTGCGGTCAGGGACACTTTAATATGCAAATGAAAATTATAGTAGAAAGCGAAGAGGATTATAAAGCCTGGCTTGAAGGACAACAAACTTTTGGAAAAACCATGGCGGCTCAATAATAGCCTGAAATTAATACTTCACGTTGATAAGTGGAAATTACATCAGTTAAAAAGCAAGAAAATTTAAAGTTAAAGATTTAAAAATATGTCAGCAGCAGGACACGCAATTTTAGATGATGCACATGATGATCATGCGCATCATCATAAACAAACCTTTATTGAGAAGTACATTTTTAGTACAGATCATAAAATGATTTCCAAGCAATACCTGATCACAGGTTTGCTAATGGGAGTTATAGGAATTTTAATGTCTGTACTTTTTCGGATGCAATTGGCATGGCCGGAACAATCCTTTGCTATGTTTGAATTTTTCTTGGGTAAATGGGCACCGGATGGTGTTATGTCCCCTGAAGTTTATTTAGCTCTGGTAACTATTCACGGTACTATAATGGTGTTTTTTGTATTGACAGCCGGGCTAAGCGGTACTTTTAGTAACCTGTTAATTCCATTGCAAATTGGAGCCAGGGATATGGCATCAGGATTTTTGAACATGATCTCTTACTGGTTGTTCTTTCTCTCCTGCATAATTATGTTAAGCTCTTTATTTATTGAATCAGGGCCCGCCTCTGCCGGATGGACTATTTATCCTCCGTTGAGTGCCTTGCCACAGGCTATAGGAGGTTCAGGATTGGGAATGACACTTTGGTTAACATCTATGGCTATCTTTATTGCTTCTTCCTTGATGGGATCCCTTAACTACATTGTAACAACTATAAATTTGAGGACCAAAGGAATGTCTATGACAAGACTTCCGTTGACCATCTGGGCATTTTTTGTGACTGCTATTATTGGAGTTGTAACCTTTCCGGTATTGCTTTCTGCTGCTTTACTGCTTATTATGGACAGAAGTTTTGGCACCTCTTTCTTCTTGAGTGATATTTTTATTCAAGGTGAGGTTTTGAGTCATCAGGGAGGTTCCCCCGTACTCTTTGAACACCTGTTCTGGTTTCTGGGGCATCCTGAAGTATATATTGTAATTCTTCCTGCAATGGGAATAGTTTCTGAAGTTATGGCTACAAATGCCAGAAAGCCAATTTTTGGATACAGAGCGATGATTGCCTCCATTTTGGCTATCGCTTTTCTTTCAACCATTGTT
>JBDNHN010000518.1:0-3937 GCA_041688725.1 Gillisia sp. | reverse complement strand
CCATTTTCAATGTATTTATAACAAATATACAAATAGTTATTGGGATGTCCAAGGGTTTTTAATACATTTTTCTTTCAATAACTTATTGAATAACTTTCTAAATTTATCAGACTGCTCCCTGAAGAATTCAAGGCTGCCCTCTCCTTCTTCTTGCGCTGTTCTTTTTAGCCTATCGACTTCCTTTTGACCAACATCTTTAATAAGCTTTAATTCAAACTTCTCAGGCTCGCCGGAATGATATCTATTACAGTAGGTGCATTGTGGTCTCCCGTTGTTTTCGTCATACCTTGTGGTAAGGTAGCCCCGGCGCTGAAAATGGCCCAATTCAATATCTTTTATCCCATGTATTCGCCCACAGGTATAGCACTTACAGAAAAGCTCCCCTCCTTGCTCAAATGAATATTTTAAGCGGATATACCATGAAAACCATTTATCGGCCCTTCTCATCGCTCTGGACTTCTCAGATCGTTTCCTTTTAGAAGTCTTTTTAAGCCCTGTAGGAGCATTATCATTCTTCATATAGGATTTATTAAATAAAGCTCTGTTCTTCTTAATTAAGCAAGCTGGGCAGGTATAAATTGAAGAATTGTATCTGCGATACATTATAATTCCACATTTAGGACAAATATGTTCTTTATCTTCCATTTTTTTCATTTCCTTCTTTAATTATAGCGAAATATTCCTCCGGGGTATGAATTTTCTGTATTCCAAGGTCAAATTTTCCAAAGCGGTAACATTTATCAATAAACATAGCCATTCTCTCCTTACCTGCTCCTGCTAACGATTCGGGCATTTTTATAATTTTATTTGTACATTGTACATAAATTTCTTCGTTGTAGAACATATCTTTTAGAACTTCATTTGCCTCTTTAAGTTCAAACTCGTTACCAAGATTATTCATTTCATCACAAATACATATAAGTAAATAGCCCCAGTAATATCTCAGTTGAGGATTAGTCTTTTCTGCGGATTCTTCTCTGAATATTGCAGACAGTAATTTCTGCTTTTTATTATAAGTCAGAAACTTCTCAGACATCCTTGAAAAAGTATCCTCACCATCAAATAATGATAAAGTACATTTACTTTTTTCGTCCTTTGTTAGAATCCAAAATGTCTTTTGTGTCTTCATAATTATTTGTAATAATCGAATAGTGTTTTAAACTGTTTTCTAAACCCGGGATCAGTATCAATATAATTATTAATAGCCTTAACGGAGTGATAAACATCAGACCTACTCACATTTCCTATCTCTTTTGCGATTTCGGCAGGAGTCCACAGATATTCCTTTTGTGCAAAATAATGACACAATTGACGTGCCTCCACTACTTTATGTATTTTCGTCTTCCACTGTATTGCTGCTACATGAATTTTGGCCACTTCACAAACCTTTTTGATAATATTGTACATTTCTATATTATTAGGCATTTTGTTCAGTTTATTGATACATTTGAAGCAAACAGGTACGTTTTTCATTGTGTATATCGTTGGCTTGCCACAAATGGCACATAATATTTTTCCCATATTTTATTTAGATTGTGCCCCCGTGAAGACGTATTAATTTTGAATCTTTCTTTTTGTTTTGTATAAAGAAATCCTGAGCCTGCTGAAAACTTAAGTGGGTTGTCATAGACCTTCTTTGGTGGGCAAATTCGCTTTTTGCTTCCTGATCGTTAATTATCTGCCATATGGTGTCCTCATCATAATTATGCTCAAGACAAAATAGATCATAATTTTTTGCGGTTATTCCTTTTAACGTACATGTATCCGTACAATGGATAATCTTATATCCATCTTTGAATAATCTGTACCCAAAATTTGGCACTCCTATATCATGGTAAAGTTTAACAGGGGAAATTTGAAAGTCTCCATAATCATAAAGTTCTCCGGCTTCATAAACATCAATATTTTTTATTCCTTTCAGTAGTGGAACCATCCATTCCCCGCATCCAATTCTTAGAGTAGGGCGTTCATCTGTAAGCCTTTTAATGGTAGAATAATTGAAGTGATCTAAATGAAGATGGCTGAGTAAAAGCAAGTTAATATTGTATATATATGGCTTCATTAATTTAAAAGGGACTCCGCAATCAGCTAAAACTGTGTCGAAATATTTTATTGCATTCCCGGTTGAACCAGATCGAATTATGTTGCAAATATTTTTATCTGTGGGAATTTCTTTTTTATTCATGTATCACTTTTTAGCGTATTGTTATTAACAAAAGTTGTGGGAGAAGGAGAAGCGATACAATCTATTACTGAGCCGCTAAACTCAAACCACAACCTTATATTAATCAGATTTTTACCTTTTTTTGCACTATCTCCTCTTTTGCCTGTGTCGTTTTAAGCTCTTTTTTTGCCTGTGTCGTTTTAGGCTCTTTTTTGGGTGTCGGCTCTGGTTCCTGTTGAGGAATTATTTTATCAACTCCTGTCCTTTTAGTTACATCTTCTGCTTCAACGTCAAGAATAGGTGCTGATTCTTCCTGTGTGTACATAGCTCCAAGTTGTGCAGGGAAGGCTTCTCTTAATGCCTGAACTTTAGCAACCTTTGAAATCATTGTAGAAGGTTTTTCATTCCACATGGACTTTCCTTTGTTGTATTCGGCAAAACTTACTCGTGAAACAATAGGATATTTTCTATCTGAGCGATAAACTTTTGCCCATCCTCCAACAAGTTTATCATCAGGCATTGAAAAACATCCCTCAACTTCAACTTGTTTGTCATCCCTTATGAGAATAATACCTGCCTGAATACCATCGTATTTAAGACAAGCGTCCGCCCTTTTCGTCAATGCTTCTTTACTGACGACCATCTGAGCAGGGAAGGTACCATATTTTATTAAATACGCTTCATTTAAGAATGGATTTAACTGATTGTACTTGCAGATGCTGATAAACTGTGTCAAATCCTGATCTGTAACTTGTCCGGCTCCTTTTGTTAAGAATCGCCTAACAATGTCATAAGATAGCTTCACATCTTGTCCGGCAACCTGGTAGACCACTTGTCCACGGTCTCTCTTCTCGACTTCTTTTTTCTGTGCTGTGTTCTCCATTTTTTTTAAATTTTAATTAATTATTAAACAGTTAAAACTAATTATTTTACTCATAACTCAATCTCCTAAATTTTCATATTTAATACCTTTGGACTTCATCCAGTCTCCAATACTGTGAAGCACTGTGACTGTTCCATATGCTCTAAATTCAGCTATACGGATAGGTTCTGCTTTTTTGACCCGTATGGGTGCACTCAGAGGTTTACTTACAACCGGTATTACAACTTCCTTTTGGGGTTCCGGTGCAGGAGGTGTGCTTTCAATAATCCCGTTCTCATCAAGAGATGTTGTATTCTTAATGTTTTCTGCCTGTTTAGTTTGTTGAGCCATAAGGACTGCTTCTCTGTTTTCTTCATCTGCCTTAGCTTTTTGTGCAGTCTGGATCATTGTTATCTCTTTCTCAAAATCTTTATCAGAAAGATTTTCTACATCCTCGTTACTAATATTAATATTTATGTCCCTTACCCAGCAATATGTTTTTGTAAATGTGTCATATTTAAAAGCATAATCAGTAAGTTTTTCCTGACGTTTTATTGATCGTTCCAGTTTGACTTTTTCTGCTGCCAGTCTGATTTTCTCCTTCCTCTCCCGGACTGTTCTAATTGCCAGGGAAACATTACGGTTAATTTTATATTCTTCCATCATCTCAAGTGGGAACTCAGAAGATTTAATAAGCTTTACATCCTCAACTATTTCCGAAACCACCTCGTTGCAATGTTCCTTATACTTCTTTTCTGAAATTGAAAGGAGCATCGTCATTTTCATATCTTCGTATTTCACGAAGTCCAGCCCCTTATAGGAACTGATTAGTTCATTAAAATAGCGTTTTACCTTTTCCTCTTTTCCTTTTCTTATTTTAATTTCTACAGAAGAAACTTTGTCTCTAAGAT
>JBDNHN010000517.1:0-1944 GCA_041688725.1 Gillisia sp. | reverse complement strand
GGTGTTCCTATAACAGTTACGGCGAGCTTATAACTGTGTCCGTGTAAATTTTTACACTTTCCATCGTACCCGTATAGAGCGTGGCCGGTTTCAAAAGTGAACTTTTTGGTGATCCTGATCATATTCATGACTTTCAATTTAGTGCAAAGATAATAGATTTTTTGTGCCTGAAATTTATGTTACAATCAAAGGTTTCCTTCTATATATTTACAGGGATATAAAAAGGAAAATCGTGAGGACTTCTGTCGAATTATTTGAACAACTGGAATTTAAGGAAAACCCCCTTTACGAGAAGATCATTTCCGGGTTGTTGGAAGATAATTATTGTATTGTAGAAAATTTTTTCAATCTGGAAGAAGTAGGGCTGCTACGCAAAACCTTGTTGGATAAATATGAAACCTGTAAAAACCACCCGATTGAGTATTACCGGTAGGTTAAAGACCTCTAGTTATTTTTTGAATTTTTTATAAACAACTACACCTATTAAGGCAATTGCCAATATCAGCCACATTCCCATTCCGCTTAAAAAGCTGAAAATCCCCTGAGTTTCTTCATTCATGATCTTGATTTTGAGGATTTTTCACGTCTTTTTCTCCAGCTATAACGGGCATAGTAAAAAATTGCCAGGAGAAGGATAATGGCAAGGAGGTACCATTTATTTTCCACGATGAATTCCCATATTGTAAAACCCCATTCCTGTTCAGGTCTGGGCGGTTGATCTTTTGGAATTTCTAATTGAAGAGGCATAATCTATAATTTTATTGAATATAATAAAAATTTCAGTAAGCAACGATCTTTATAGCTATGTCCTTTTTTTTTCTTTCTGAAGAAAATAAAGAATGCAAAAATAAACATTATTAACAGGATTAAAAATATCACCCAATTTTGACCAATAAAGAATCCAATTTCATATCCATACTGAAATGCTTTTCCCTGTTGAAGGGCCAAAGTTTTAAAATTTAAATCTATCTTTTATTTTTTGAATTTTTTCAATGCATTTTTAGTGAAATCTGACAACACTAATTCCCCTGAAATTGCAGCGCGGTCCTGAAGAAGGTATTCCCAAGTTTCGGTATTTTTCCATAGTATCTTTTTCATTTCAAATAATGCTTCCGGATTATAAGAGGCCAGTTTTTCTGAAAAAATAAGGATTTCCTTATCCATGTCTTTAATAGTTTCAAATACACGTGAATATAAGCCTTTTTCCTGAGCCCAATAGGCATTTCTCCATTCGTGTGCCGCCAGGGTCAATTCAGCCAAAGCAGACACTCCAATTTTGCGTTCCACGGCAGGGGCGATCACAAAGGGGCCAATCCCAATACTCAATTCCGAAAGTTTTATAGCTGCAGCTTCTGTCGCCATGATATAATCACAGGCAGCTGCCAGTCCAACCCCGCCTCCCACAGTTTTTCCCTGAATCCGGCCAACGATCAGTTTTTTACAATCTCTCATGGCATTTATCACATTGGCGAATCCTGAGAAGAATAATTTGCCCTGTTGCATGTTTTCAATTGCCATCAGTTCATCAAAAGAAGCTCCCGCGCAAAAGGCTTTTTTCCCTTCCGATTTCAAAATAATCACTTGAACGCTTTCATCATCAGAGAGTTTTTCAAATTCCATCCGCAAGCGCTCCAGCAGTTCAGATGGAAAAGAATTGCTTGCCGGATGCCCGAATTCTATGGTGGCAATTTTGTTTTCAATTTTAGTATATAAACTTCCGTTTTTGCGTGTTGTGATCATATCTCAAATTATTTTTGTATATGTAAATATAATGCTAAAAATTTACCAATTCCGAAAAGTTGAGTTCCGGAAGAACTTGCAACATTATAAAATCCCTGATTATGATAATTTTCCGGAGTTGTTCTTTTTTTAAAGGCAAAGATTGTGTTTTAATAAGTTGTAGCGTTTCGAAGCAGATTTTTATTTTTTGACAGGCTTCCAATT
>JBDNHN010000001.1:0-2510 GCA_041688725.1 Gillisia sp. | reverse complement strand
GATAATGACAGCAGCGACGCCACTATCTCCTGTTGAATAGTCGCTGGACTATTAACGAAAAAATCCCTAAAATCTGAAGGTATCATATCTATATAGTTTTACACAAATATAAGACATATTCATCTTAGAACACAGCTTAAAGAATCTAAAAAAATATCAATTAGTCATATTCCTCAGTACAACAGGAAATGTACTCAACGAAGCACAGCAAAAAGCTTTTGAAGATTACATAAATATGGGAGGGAATTTTTTTGGGATCCATGCGGCAACAGATACTGAATACGACTGGAAATGGTATGGAGATCTTGTGGGAGCTTATTTTTTGAGTCATCCCAAGATACAGGAAGCTAATGTTATAGTTGAAAAACCTTTGCATCCTACGGTAGCCCATTTACCAAAAATCTGGACAAGAACAGATGAATGGTACAATTTAAAGGACATCAGCCCAAAAATAAATGTGTTGCTGAGTTTAGATGAAACTTCTTATGAAGGTGGCAAAAATGCTGAAATTCATCCTATAGCCTGGTACAGGGAGTTGGAAGGTGGAGGAAAGTCAATTTATACCGGCGGCGGACATACTGAAGAATCCTATTCAGAACCAGCTTTTCAGGAACATTTGCAGCAATGTATTTTGTTTGCTCTGGAGGGAAAAAAATGAAAGCTTGTTCTATCCTGCAATAGAAAAGAATAATAATAGGAATTCTTTCTTTCATATTATTAGTATTATTTTTGTTTTGAAAAGAAAAAATTATGAGTAAAGGCGTACTGCTTGTTAATCTGGGTTCCCCGGATAGCACCAACCCTAAAGACGTAAAGAAATATCTGGGAGAATTTTTGATGGATGAAAGAGTGATTGATGTACCTCTTTGGGCTAGAACGATTTTGGTTAAAGGGATTATTCTAAATACCCGCCCCAAACAATCTGCCGCTGCCTATCAAAAAATATGGTGGGAAGAAGGTTCACCGTTAATTGTACTTTCAAAAAGATTACGGGATAAAATTGATGAGATCACCTCTGTTCCTATTGTTTTGGCAATGAGATATGGAACTCCCAATATTAAATCGGGTTTACAGGAATTGCATGACCAGGGAGTAGATGAAGTGCTAATATTTCCCCTCTATCCGCAATTTGCCATGGCAACCACCGAAACTATTCTGGTTTTGGCAGAAGAATTGCGAAAGGAATTTTTTCCTGAAATGAAGTTTACCTCAATCCCTGCATTTTATAACCACCCGGATTATGTGAGTGTATTGGCTGAGAGTGTTACTGAAAATTTAAAAAATGTCAAATATCAGCATATCTTGTTTTCCTATCATGGCGTTCCCGAGCGGCATATCAGGAAAAGCGATATTACAAAATCTCACTGCCAGATAGATGGCAGTTGTTGTAAAACTTCCTCTGATGCGCATCAATATTGTTACCGGCACCAATGTTACGAAACCACGCGTTTGGTAGCTCAATATATGGGACTTAAAGAAAATGAGTATAGCGTTTCATTCCAGTCAAGATTAGGGTTTGATCCGTGGCTGCAGCCTTATACCGACAGGACCATAGAGCGTTTCGGAAAACAGGGTATGAAAAACCTGGCCATCGTAACCCCAGCATTCGTAAGTGATTGCCTTGAAACTCTGGAAGAAATTGCTATGGAAGGGGAAGAGATTTTTCACGAGGTAGGGGGGGAAACATTTACAGTTGTTCCGTGTCTTAACGATCGGGAAGACTGGGTAAAAGTCCTTTCCCGTTGGATAGACGAGTGGGCTTTTTCCAAGAAGGTTGAAGCGTAATGGCAAAATTAAATTCGGCGGCTCTGGGCAGTGAGCCAATCGGGAAATTGCTGATCAAACAGGCAGTTCCGGCATCTATTGGGATCCTTGTGATGTCGCTCAATATCCTAATAGACACCATTTTTGTTGGAAACTGGATAGGTTCTATTGCAATAGCTGCTATTAATGTGGTTTTGCCGGTTTCATTTTTTATCGCTGCTCTGGGAATTGCAATTGGGATTGGTGGCTCTTCTATTATTTCAAGAGCACTTGGTTCGGGAAAAAATGAAAAGGCCCTGAAAACCTTCGGAAATCAAATCAGCCTTACCCTTATTTTAACAAGCCTGCTTGCTATTGTTGGGCTAACATTTGTCAATACCATAATTCCTGCCTTCGGCGGAAAAGGAGATATTTTTGAACCTGCAAAAATTTATTATACGGTAGTCCTTTATGGGGTTCCTTTTCTGGCGCTTTGTATGATGGGGAATAACGTTATAAGGGCTGAAGGCAAACCCAAATTTGCAATGATCGCTATGATCATTCCTTCAATAGGTAATTTGGTCCTGGATTACATTTTAATTATTGAGATGGATATGGGAATGCTGGGCGCAGCCTGGGCCACAACCGTTTCTTATTTGTGTTGTTTCGCGTATGTGCTCTGGTTCTTTCTGTCAAAAAATTCAGATTTAAAGATCAACTGGACTCATTTCCGGATTGATTTGTCCATTTTAAAAGAAACATCTTCT
>JBDNHN010000078.1:0-5891 GCA_041688725.1 Gillisia sp. | reverse complement strand
GCCGGAAGTGGAATTGGAAGCAGTGCTGCAAGTTCTGCAGGAGCTGTATTTGCGGTCAATAAATTGCTGGATGAGCCCTTCACTTTAAAGGAACTTATTCCATTCGCGATGGAGGGGGAGCGCCTGGCAAGCGGAAACGCACATGCCGATAATGTCGCTCCTGCTTTACTTGGCGGATTTTGTCTTGTAAAAAGTTACACTCCTTTGGAAATACTTAAACTCCCTTGCCCTCCTGAATTGAGAGTGGTGGTTTTACATCCCTTAATCGAGATAAAAACCAAAGATTCAAGGGCTCTCATAAAACTAAATGTGAGCATGAAAAAAGCAGTAAGCCAATGGGGTAACCTGGGCGCTTTTGTCAGTGCGCTTTATACAGAGGATTATGGGCTGCTTGGAAGAAGTTTGAAGGATGAAATTATAGAACCTGTCCGTTCAATTTTGATCCCATTCTTTGATGATCTTAAAGAAATCGCAATTGAAAATGGAGCACTGGGTTTTGGTATTTCGGGATCCGGGCCTTCGGTGTACGCGATGTGTAAAGGCCAAAAATCAGCAGAAAAGGTGGAAGAAGCCATGCAGCTGTTTTATCAGGAAAAAGGGATAGATTTTGACCTACACCTTTCAAAAATAAATACTGACGGAATAAAAATTTTATAATGGAATATTTTAGTTTAAATAATAAAATTCATACTTCAACTTTTGAAAATGCTGTTCTAAAAGGATTAGCGCCAGATAAAGGCTTGTATTTTCCAAAGGAAATAAAAAAGATGCCAGAATCATTTTTTGAGGAGATTAAATCCCTATCAAAAAATGAAATTGCTTTTGAAGTCATAAAAAACTTTATAGGAAATGAGATCCCTGAAGCCGAGTTAAGGAAGATTATAGAAACCACGCTGGATTTTGATTTTCCGTTGGTAAAATTGAATGATAATACCAATATTCTGGAATTATTCCATGGCCCCACATTGGCTTTTAAAGATGTTGGTGCCAAATTTATGGCGGAAAGCCTCGGTTATTTTATCAAAAAGGGGAATTTAGGAAAGGTTACTGTGCTTGTGGCTACTTCCGGCGACACCGGCGGTGCTGTTGCCAATGGTTTCCTTGGAGTTGAAGGAATTAATGTGGTAATACTATATCCGAAAGGCAAAGTGAGTGAAATTCAGGAAAAACAGCTTACCACGCTTAAACAAAATATAACAGCATTAGAAGTAACCGGTACTTTCGATGATTGCCAGGATATGGTTAAACAGGCTTTTCTGGATAGGGATATTCAACAAAAAATACAATTAACTTCAGCCAATTCAATAAATGTCGCACGCTGGCTACCGCAAATGTTCTATTACTTTTTGGCCTATCAACAATTATCTGATGAAAAGAGAAAGTTGGTATTTTCTGTGCCTAGTGGAAATTTCGGAAATATTTGCGCCGGCTTGTTGGCAAAAAAGATGGGATTGCCCATCAGCCATTTTGTGGCTTCCAGCAATGTGAATAATGTGGTGGAAAGATATCTCAAAACCGAAAAATATCAACCAAAGCCGAGCGTGCAAACTATCTCAAACGCAATGGATGTTGGTAACCCGAGTAATTTTATCCGGATCCAGGAACTTTTTCATAATGAATTTGGAGAATTGAAAGAGCATCTGTCTTCTTACAGTTTTGATGATGAAGCGACAAGGGATGCCATAAAAGAAGTCTATAAGAATACCGGTTATGTGATGGATCCGCACGGGGCGGTTGGATATTTGGGATTAGAAACCTTTTTAAAAGAGAATCAGGAATACCACGGGATTTTTCTGGAAACGGCTCATCCTGTCAAATTCCTGGAAACTGTTGAAAAGGTAATCGGAAAGAAACTGGAAATCCCAGAATCTATTCAATCAATTCTCCAAAAAGAGAAGCAATCAATAGAGATTGGGAATTACTCAGATCTAAAGGATTTTTTGATGCAGTAGAATGGAATTCTAAGCCTGGCGGGGTTCCACACCCTGCCAGGCTTAAGTCCTAATATTTTGCAGAATCCCCTTCTTTCGGCAACGAATTTTTAATAAATCCCCTGATATCTTCATTTGCCTTTTTAAGGTCTTCGCTTCGCAAATACATCATATGTCCGCTTCTATAGCCTTTAAAACTTAACCTTTCCTTCATTTTTCCGCTTGGATCCAGTTGCCACATAGTATATTTTGCATTGAAATAGGTGGTAGCACCATCAAAATAACCGGATTGGATCATCACATCCAGATTGGGGTTTTGCGCCATCGCCTGGCGTAAATTATCACCGGTATTATCGTCGCTGCGATCCCATGGATGAACAGGGCCAAACATATTGTACTTGATATCGGTTTTGAATTTTAATTCTTCCCGGAGATAATGATTAATCGCAGGAGTAAATGAATGCAGCCAGGAAGTTAGTTCTGCATTATAATCCGGGGAATCCCCTGATGTTTTGGAGTCGATCCCCAAATACCTGGAATCCAGCCGGCCAATGGTATATCCACCTTCTTCTCTCATTAAGTCTTTCCAGAAATAGCGAAAAGGAACAGCGAGATTATTCTGAAGAATTACTTTTTCCGATATCCCGGAATACAAAGCCATTTGTGCTGAAATTTCCTGTTTCTTATTTTCAGGAATAAATCCACCTTTCATCAAGACAGGAAGTAGAGAATTAATAGTAAAATCTTCAACCTCTGGAAGAAGTTCATCCAGATCTTTGTTTTGAAGCGCCGGAGATAACCTTTTGTGATACCAGGCAGCTGCGGCAAAATAAGGCAGTCTGTTGGCGATTTCAACAGGACCATCGCGTTCTATGCCAATTTCAGTAGGAGAGACCAGAATTACCCCGTTGAGGTACATCCATTGGCTGTTTTGCAGTTCAAGTGCCAGGCCCGAAACCCTATTTGTACCGTAACTTTCACCTATCAGATATTTTGGTGACAGCCAACGCTTGTTACGGGTTACAAAAGTGTTCACCCAACCTGCCAAATATTTTATATCGGCATTTGTTCCGAAGAAATCTTTCCTTTTAATAGTATCTTTCCCTTTATTGATAAGTCTGGAATAACCAGTATTTACAGGATTTACGTACACAATATCGGCAATATCCAAAATTGAATATGGATTTTCCTTAATTCCATAAGGTTGTACAGGGAAACCTTCATTGTCTATTTTTAAAATTCTTGGGCCGGTATAGGCAATATGCATCCAAACCGAAGCAGAGCCCGGCCCCCCGTTAAACGAGATCACTAATGGACGATTTTCAGTATTTTTTATATCACTTCTTTTATAATAAGTATAAAACAAACTTGCCACAGGAATACCTGCTTCGTTCCAAACCGGTTGAGTGCCTGTTTGGGCTGTATAACTGATGTCAATTCCTTTGATGTTTACGGAGTGACCAGTAATAACCATAGTATCTACAGGCAATTCAATTTTTTGAGCCATCGCTGAGAAAGAGAAAAGAAAAATGAAAAGAAAGGAAAAGTGTTTCATCTAGAAAAATTTTGGAGCTGTTGAGTTTTAATTCTGAAAAATAGGATTAATTCATCAAATGAGCAAATATTAACCCTGGCAGGGTTCAAAACCAGTTAATTTTGGGAGGTAGATAAAAATGGAGAATAGATAAAAAAACGAGGAATTCCCTTACCTGAATAATAAAAAACAAAGTGTTAATTTAAAGGGAAATTATCTTATAGAGATCATTAATTTTTGTTGGATTTCCAAATAAGTACAGCAAATCTCCTTGTTTTATAACAGTATCCGGATAAATATTTGTTAAATAATGATTATTTCTTTTAATTGCTAATACCGTTACCCCATAATTCTTGCTTATTCCAGATTCCTGTATAGTTTTTTCTACGACCGAATTTGAACCCTGTTTAACACTTAGGGTTACAATTTCCTTATCAGGTATATGTATATGCTGATATAAAGGAGAGTGTGGTCCTTTTTTAAGCGTGGTAAGCATTTCATAATCTGAAGAGCGAATATTATTGGTAAAGGCCTGAATTTCATTATGAGGTATAAGATATTTTCTCAATACCCTACTGAAAATTTCAATTGAAGTTTCAAACTCTTCGGGAATAACATCATCTGCTCCCATACGTATATTTTCTTCTATTTCCTTTACATACCGGGTTCTTACAATAATAAATGCGGTTTCTGTGAAGGAACGAATCTCATTAATAATTTTCTTTGTGACATCTGGATCAGAAATAGCGATTACCACAACACGGGCTTCCTGAACATGCACATGTTTTAGGATCACGGGATTTGAAGCATCTCCATAAACAATTGGCTCCAGAGCATTTTTTGCAATATGGAAAGATTCCGGATCCAAATCTATTACGACATAAGGAATATTTGCGCTTTTAGCTGCCTTTGATATGTTTTTTCCGTTTATCCCGAAACCAATAATTACCAAATGGTCTTTTAATTCTTCTGTAAGCTTGTTTTCTTTATTACTTGTTTTTTTTAAACTGTTCAGCCTGTCCCTTACAGCTGCAGGGATTGGTATTTTTAAAAGAAAATAGGTGATTTGGCCTGCATAATTCATTAAAAACGGGGTAAGTCCCATAGTGATAATTGATATGGCCAGAAAGTACTGATAAATATTTTCAGGCAATATTCCGTTTTCTACACCTACAGTTGACAGCAGTAAAGAGAATTCCCCAACCTGAAATAATGCAAAAATTGTCATAAAAATAACCCGGGGCGGATATTGGAGTGTAAAAACAGTAACCAGAATAACCAACATTTTTAAAAGAATTACCCCAATGACCAGAGATAGAATTAATAAAATATTATTAATAAAGAAATTTAAATTTAACAGGGAACCAACCGAGATAAAAAAGAAACTGACAAATATTTCCCTGAACGGCAAAACATTGGCGGTCGCATGATGACTATAATCGGATTCTGAAATGATCAATCCTGCAAAAAAAGCACCTAAAGCCAATGAGAGTCCTACTGAAGAAGTGAGCCATGCCACTGAAAAACAAAATACAATAGTAGTTAAAATGAAGAGTTCCCTGTTTTTGGTTTTTACAACCATTTTAAAAACTCTTGGAACAACATACACTGCCAGTAAAAAAAGAACAATTCCGACAACCAAAATTTTTATGAAAAGGATTCCCAGGGTTTCCCAAATATTATCCGATTGTCCTGCGAGCAAAGGAGTAAACAGCATCATTGGTACTACCACCAGATCCTGGAAAATAAGTATAGCTATTGCCATTCGCCCATGTGGAGAAGTAACTTCACCTTTTTCCTGCAATAATTTTAAAACTATAGCGGTACTGCTTAAGGAAAAAAGGAAGCCTAAAAAAATTGCTGTATTAATTGGTAAACCTATAAAATTTGCGATTAAAACAGTAAATAAAATGGTTCCGCCTACTTGCATTCCCCCGCCTAATAAAATGGTTTTTTTAATTGAGGCGAGACCCTTTAGAGACAATTCTATTCCAATAATAAATAGCAGAAAAATAATACCTATTTCTGAGAGCAATTCTACATCATGTTGGGAGCTTATTAAATTGAATGCATGGGGACCCGCTATAATTCCCGCAAGTAGAAATCCTAAGAGAGAGGGCACTTTTATTTTTTGGAAAAGCAAAATAATGAAAATTGACAAACCTAAAATTATAACGATGTCTTTAAGAATAGGAATGTCCATAAATTAATTTTTCAGCACGAAGAATATTTGAGCTAAACAAGGTACAAAGAGGATTTTAATTTTAGTACAAATAAATTTATTGGATTTCGATTAAAATAATCTTAAAAGACATTGGATCCAAAAATATGTATTCAGAAATTAAATCGGTTATAGAGTGTTGAAAATTATTATAAAAAAGGACCGTAATGCAATGAATACCGGTCCTTCACCTCAAATTAAATTT
>JBDNHN010000516.1:0-3773 GCA_041688725.1 Gillisia sp. | reverse complement strand
TATTCTGCAACATATAACCTGCCATCTGGCCCAAACATTAGTGAAGTTCCATTAGAAATACCTCCAAAACCATTAAAATCTAAATTGCTTTGAGAGAAACTCTGTGCCTGAATATTCAAAGCATTGAAGGTTATAATTAACAATATAAATAGTAACCGCAGTAAACCTATTTTTTGGTAAGTAAAATCAACCATAGCTAATAGTTTAAATTCCTGAAAATTTTTATCATTGGTTACACAATTGTAAGTGTTCAAACTCCATTTGGAATTAACTTTATAATTAAAATATTTTGTGGGGCTAAATATTGGGGAAGGTTAGGAAGATTAAGTGACCAAATTAAAAAATGCTATCTTAAGAAGTATACATATTCTTTGCCCTTTAATAGGGCGGGAAGGATAAAATTATAATCTGGATGAGGGACTTTTTTATTTTAGAAAATTGTTGCTAAAAATATATTCTGTTCATGGCTTCGCCCCGTGAGGCCCATTTTGGTCTTTCACTCGAGCAAAAATTAATGATAGATAATTTTTATTTTACTCTATAACAAAGTGCTAAAAAAATTATAATTAAATATTTTTTTTTGGGGAAACCGAATAAACTTTGGAATTTCAATAAAATGTGGGGAGAATGGATTAAAGGACGGGGAATGGTTTTAATCGCAATGTAAAATTAATGCAAAAGAAAAGAATTAAAAAATATTTTCGATATAATACTTAAATAATAGTTAATTAGAATTATTGCTTTTACTCCATTAAGAAATAAAAACTGCGTAAAACAGGCAGTTTTTATTTCTTAATGATATCATGTTAATGTATGTTTTGTAGGAATTTACATCTATATGTTAAAATAAAAATTGTCAATTTCCGAATTTATTTTTCAATTAAATAACTTTGATATCCAACCTTCAGACTAAATTCTTGATCTTAACGGTAACTGTGCAACCAAGGCCCAATAGCACAATGCGCACTTTATTTTGGCCTACTTCTTTTATAATCCCTTCCTGATCTTTAAGTACACCATTGGGAATGGTCATTCTATCCCCGGGGGAAAAGTCTGCCACAACCATTTCCAACACATTATCATCCTCCATCCAATTTCTGATAGCTTGTATCTCCTCTTCCTTTACAATTGCCGGTTTACCCAGCCAGAACAGGTAACGTACCACTCCATTGACCTGAAAAACCTGCTCGCGTTCCTTTTCTTTTAACTTCACAAATACATAACAGGTAAATAAGGGGGTGTTAACTTTCTTTTTTCTGTCACTCCACTGTCTAACCTCAGAAACCATTGGGCAATAAACTTCAATTCCCATTTTTTCGAGGGTAATGGCAATTTTTTTTTCATTTCTCGATCTGCAATATAAAACGTACCACGACATAAATTTTAATTTTTGATGAAGATAGGAATCTATAAAATTCTTTAGCCATATTAATTTTTAATCATTTTTGAAAATGAATCATGTAAATAACAATAGTTTAAATGTAGCAAATCTAAAGTTAGTTTTTAAAAAGTATTCAGATCATTTAATTTTTTCTTCAAGGGGTATTTTCCCTCCGGAATTATGTCCTTGGACACCCTTTCCCTTATTGCTAAATTAGAGGACTAAATAAGTAAACTGATTAGTTGCAATACTTTTAATAAGAGATTAAATTATTTTTTTGGCATTTATAATTTTTTTTACTTGATTCCCCCCTTTTGAATATAGGATATTAGAATCTAGATTAAAAGTTTTCTAATTTTCACTATTTTCTAAAAAATTTTCAAAATATGCGTTTTTTGTAAATCTGGATAAATCCTCTCTGTAGTTGAAAGAGAATTTTAAACACTTAATCGAGCAACTCTAAAACTTATTAGTTCTGTTAGGATGATTATTGACTGAAATCCCAACTTCGAATCATCAAATAATAATTCGCTGTTTTATCTGCCTTTAGTATAAGCCATTAAAAACTAGTAACGAATTAAGCAATTTTACATCAAAAAACATTTATTAGAAAATTATATATGTCATTTTTTTGGCTTTTTATTCTATATTAACATTTTTCATCGTATTTGTTAAATAAATGAAAGGTATTAGACAAATGTTACGAGGAATCCCCAATACCAGTAATTTTATGCTTTTTCCTCTGTTATTTATGTAGTAATAATCCTAAGAAGTTAATTTTATTTGAGTTCTATTAAGTAACTCATAGCGACGAAGTCTTAAAAAATAAAATTAAAGTAAATTAGGGTATACCGGTTCTACATTAATTTTGTGCCGATTAAAATTTAGGAAAGGAAGTGTAGATATTTAAACCGGGTTGCAGATAAATTTCCTGGCAAACACAAAAAACTCACAAAAAAAAAATTTGATGCAGTAATGATTTGAAGGTTTTAAAAATGCATAAATAAACATGGCTATTTTGTAAGACACCGAACCGTCTGAATCTAAATTTTTTATTTTAAAATCTTACTTATAAAATATTAAGAAGGACTAATTCTAAAGAAAGCCGAGAATTGTAACTCCTATGCGATATTCTTTAATAAAGGCCATTAAAACTTTTCAAATTAGGCATAAATCTATAAATAGGACTGGCTTCAATACTTGAATCGGAGCATACATCACTTAAAAATAAGCCTAATCGCGTTCCGTTATATTCCAAAATAAAATCGCCAGGAAAATCTTCGTGGTAGATCTGATTAGATTTTTCCACTGCTTTTAAGACTTCTGCTGAATCTTGTTCCAGGCTTAGTTTTTCGGAAAGTATTTTCGTGATCATTTCGTTTGCAGAAATTCCCTTTTCTTCTTCCAAGATTTCACTTATACAACTATTTGGTTTTTGAGAAAGGCTTTCAGGTCTAGCTATTAACAGATTCCAGAATTGGCTCAAATGTTCAGAAAAACTACTATTCTTATTATCGAGTAGATTTTTTTCTTTATCGGTTTGAAAAAATTCCTTGGATTGCCTATCTGTCTTAGTCGTGAAAAATAAAGTTTCACTTTTGATTAAATAAGAATTTTCTTTCATTTCTATCGGGGGGTATAGCGATAAATATATGAAAAAAATAGTTAAAAAGCTTTCTTTAAAATTTATTTTTGCACCAAAGCTTATATTTAGAAGATTTAAAATCAGCAACTTAGTGCTATTAGATAGGCTAAACAGCTGACTTTTGCTGCTAACTTTCCCAAGTTTGTAAATTTTCAGTCTCTTTATACATTTAAGGGCAACCCTAATATTTCAAGTTTGAAATGATTGCATTGGGATTTTTTTTGAAACGAGGCGACAAAAACGGAGTTTAGTCCCAAGGCTTTGGAAATATTTATGACAACCTGCCCGTCCCTTTCAGGCAGGCGAGGTAGCTGGGGAAAAGAATAAGTTAGCAACCAATATTGAGTTTTTAGAGATGCCCTTAATCTTTCCTTTTCAAAAATTTGATAATTAAATTGGTCATATTTCTCTAAAACAAGAAAGCCCTCCTTATAATTTCCTTGCTTAAAAAGAAGATAAGCATATTCCTTGTAAACTAAAGAAGCCTCAAGGATCAAAGTATTTTTTTCTACTATTTGGATTGCTTCTTCCAATTCATTTATTCTCGTATGATAGCGCCCAATGAACTACCCCGATGGCTCTGCCTCGGGGTAGTTCATTATTGTAGATAGAGGCCGTGGTTTTTTACCATCAGGGGATATTACTACTAAACGCACCAATATTGAGGATGAAGAGGTTACTTTTGAAAATGCCTGGGGTGTTTGTGATGGGGATACTTATAGAAAGGTGATCCAACAAGCCGATCTT
>JBDNHN010000515.1:0-8893 GCA_041688725.1 Gillisia sp. | reverse complement strand
GCTGTATTTTTCAGATAATCCGGAAGATTTGATAACTTTATCTCTCTTATCCAAATACTGTTTATAATTAACTGTATTCTGGTAAAGAAAAAGACTTATCATTTCCTTTAATTGGTTCTCCTCTGTTTTAGGTGGTTTTAAATCGTATTCCTGACTATGCCAGTCATCAGAATTATCTTTATCAATTACTTTTTCATGAAATTCTGGAATGTGATCAGGAAATTCATCCATGTTGTATGCGTCTCCATAAACGCCATAGCCATCTTCATCCTCTTCAATATCATTATCCTCTTCCTTCTGCTCTTCAAAAAAATCTTCGAAATTTATAGAATAATTCAAATTAAATTCAAATAAATCTTCCTGATCTTCAGAATCTTCATATAAATCTTTCTTCCTTTTATCTATGGAATTAATTTGATCTGCTATTTTCAAGGCTTCTTTGGAAGCTTTGGTTTTATATAGTGCCTGCTCCTCTTTTAATTTTTTTATTTCCGTATCTAGTCTTAGTTCCTCTGAATCTTTATCTGATTTTTTTTGAACATACTGGAGAGTTTTGTGAATTTTTATTCTTTTAGTAATGTAATCCACTTCTAAGAAGTAGCCAGAATGTTGATCGTCCAATTTAAATTTGGTAACATTTGCACTAGTAGATTCATCTATTCCTGAAACTTCAACCTTTATTTGATAACTTTCAATTTGGATTGAAAATTCAATAATAGGCTCATTCAAAAAAGAGTTTTTTGCTCTTCCAAAGGTGACAATATTTGCCTCCTCTAAAACATTATCATCAAAAGAAAATCTGTCTGACAATTGGTTTTGCAGATAATCCATGACTAGTAATAATCCTTTTACCATAGTGGTTTTACCCGCATTGTTTCTACCTACCATATAAGTAATAGGACCGAATTCCAATAATGGGAAATTTTCAAATCTTCGAAAATTTTTAAATCCTATACCTGTTGTTAAATCACTCACAAAAATTCCATTTTTAAATTCAAATTAAAGATTCATTAGTGCATTATTAGCGCACTAGTTATATTTTTTTAATAATGATTTAATCCTGACTTTTAGATTATCTCTCAGGTTTTGGGGTTTTAGAACCTCTACGCTTTCCCCAAACTGAAGGATTTGAGCCTCAAGTTCGTAATTTAGAATTAACTCCAAACATATATCTATATAATTTTCTTCTCTGGCAATTACTTTTTGAGAGCCATGAATCGGTTTGGTCTGGATATAAGGCCATTGGGATTTATCAATTCTAAGAATAATTTTTTCAGGGATTTGTTCTAAATTAAAAGAAACACCTAAAGCATCTTCAAAATATTCATCAAAATTAATGTCATTAGCCTCATAATGCTCACTGCTTTCCTCTATTGAAATAATACGGTCTAAAGCTAAATTTATTAGGTTGTCATACTCTACGTTTTTACCATAAACAAACCAGCGGTTATTATACTCTTTTAAATGATAAGGAGAGAAATAAATGTATATAGGTTCTGGGTTTTTAAAAGACTGATATTGAATCTTGATACCCTTTTTATAAAGTATTGCATTAAATATGGGGTCAATAAATTCTAAACCCTTTAAATACTCGTTATTATCAAAGCTTATTATTCCGCTGCTGTCTTCGGAGAAATTAAAGGTCTGATCAATCTTAGGTAAAATTTCGTTAATCCACTTAAATTGAGGTAAGCCTTTAAACCGCTGCATAATCTGCATTGCTGATTTAAGTTGTTCAGCTTCCAATTCATTAATAGGTTGATTATTAATTGAGAAGTTTTGATCCTCGTAACGGAAATACTTTTTCCGACCATCTTTAATGCGTTCCAATGGAATGCTCCAGCCCTGAGACGATTCCATAAATGTAATATCATTGTATAATTGTCGCCTAGCAATACCTTCAGAATCTGAATTAAACTCCTGTAAGGCTTTATTGCACTCTATGAGTAAATCATTTAGATAATACCTTTTACCAGGATTTCGAAAACAGCGATCAAGACACTGATACCTTATTAAGGCATTTTTTGTAATTGGCATAGGTTGGTTGTTGGGCCTTAAAAGTAGAGAAATAGGAGGGAATATAAAGTCTTGTCTACTACTTATATTTAAAATTGAACATTTAAATTTTAATAAATATTGTGAATCTTATTTAAATTGATATTTTTGACCCTATTACCCTATTACATATTGAATTTTATTGTGCACATAGAATGCACTAACTAAACCTTTATTTGCATAATTCTTTGAAATACCTGCTCAAAAAGATATTGAACGTGGGTGCTGGTCCGGCTAGTTAAATAGTTAGGCAATGATCGGCATCTTTACTCAGCCAATGGCAGAGTTACATGTCTTAAGGACTTTTTCTTTTATCTTCTTTACTCCAAGAGGTATATTTAAAAATTTGTCTTTCACTGCAAATAAGTCCGACCCTATTGTTTAAGAAACTTCATAGTTATGCGCTATATACGGTAGTTCTTACCGTTCTATATTCATATTTAATACAGTTAATTCCAAACTGAACATTCTTCAATGCAAATTCACCTTCAGTGAAGGGATATCCTGCCCGGCTAAGATGAAGCTTACATTTTGAATCTTCAGAGGTGACCTTTTTAACAATATTGAAACCTACCTTGCTGCTAAAAATGATGTTACCAAGCTTCAGATCAGAGGTAGGGTATAGAAGTTCCTTGAGCCTTTCCTCTTTGTTCATATATTTCTTCAACCAAATCAGATAGATTGGTAATATTTCCTTTGTGAAATGTTCCAGTTGGTCTTGAAATTGTGGAATCACAAAATTGGCCTTCGTCTTGAAGTGATTCAGTTTGTTTACAAAGTCAGAACCAACCTCGTCATTGAGCATCATTTTACCCAAGCTGAAGTACAAACTGTTCAGTAATAAAACATCTCTGTCAATACCTTCTGATTCGCGCCATGGAGTATTAAGGATTAAGCAGGTACTTTTTACCATTAATTGCATCTGACTTCTGGCCAATTTCTGATTTAGTATGTCAAACTCATATTGTTTGTACCCGGCTCCAGATAGTAGCAAGAACTTGCCGAGTACATTTAAGAAACAGCCTTTAATAGAAACCACAGATTCACTAATGGTACCAGAAGGAATATATGTTTCCCCCATTGTGATTACATTACCCGTTTGATCAAGTTCTTTGGTCAGAACTGTAAATTTCTTACCATATTTAAGCTGAATTAGGTGAAGTGCAATCAATATGCTGGAAAGGGAACGTATTGTTATCAGAGTCTTAGGAGCCTCAGTCAAAGCCTGTGTGGAAAATAGCTTGTCTAACCGTTGAGTGTATATGTCATCCAATTTCTTGAAGTACTTGATTAAAGCTGCTTTTTCTTTGCTTCCTTGTGTCCGATTTCTTGATTTGTTATCTACTCCATCACCTTCACCTTGCTGCTCCTGATCTTCAAATAGTTTCTGCTCTTCACTTTCCTGAAAATAATCCTCTTTACCAAAGACTCCGGAAGAATAGAGGTTTAAGAATTCTGCAATTTTTACAGTTGAATTGGATAGTTCTCCGCTTTGTTTTAGAAGAGATTCTGCGCTTACCTTGTTGAATTCCTCAGCTTTCAGAAACTCAAAATCCTTCGTTTGATCAGAATCACCTGCTTTTCTTAAGATTGAAGTACCGCTATTATAAACTTTCTTAATTGCTAAATCCTCATCATCCGCCCAATTGTAATCAACGAAATGCAAGAGATCAGTGATACCTTCATCGTCAGCAAAATCCTGTTCCATTAATGCATCAAGCTTTTCTTGTTTAGGATCAGGATTACAACGCAGAAGCGCCTCAAGACGATGAATCAAGCAATAGTTACTGATGCGTTCTTGAGTTTCATTATTCAGTGATAACTTGAATATATTTTCGGGATCTGTAACCTCAATTACCATTGTGTCTTCACTAATCACTTTAAGCGTACTCTCAAGTTTTAAATCGGACCTATCAAGGACAATAACATCAACGGGATCAGTACAATGTTTATTCAAATATATTGTGATCTCATTACCTCTCAACTCTGCATATAAGATTCGGTATCTGTAGTTTACTCTTGGTGTGGATCCATCTCCTATTCCCTGTTGAGGAATATTTTGTAGTTCAATGGTAGAATCTGGAACCTTTACTTTTAGTTCTTCAAGCCAACTTTCTTCTGACGTTCTTCTCTTTAACAGAATTCCAGCTTCTCCATTGGCTGTTTGCCCATTCTGGGTCCCCATTGCAGACATAGTTACGTTGGCACTGCCTAAAAGCAGATATTCTTCATCCTTTAGACGGAAATTAATAAGCTTTGCATGAAGTCTATGATAAGTTTCTTCATAATCTTTTATACATTCTGACCAATTGTGAAAACTAATTTGAGTTGATGTAGCAACATCTAATTCAGTAGGTAAAAGACCAGAGTTGGAATCCACAAGGCACTTCATTTGATTAGGATTGAAGTACTCCAATAATTGTTTTAACTGCTTACCAGATTTATCATAATAGGGAGAAATAATGGTCAATTCCTTTACCTCTTTGTTGGGCACATTGGCAGTTAGCTGTTTGAAAGTAGATTCTTGATCAGAATTACCAATAAACTTAAGCTGTAGGCCTAAGTTTTCAAAATTTATCCAATCTTCAGTTATGGGAAGATCCATTAACCATGGAGAATGCTTTCGTATCCATTCAATTTTCTGAGGGACAAATCCGAGAGATTTGTCCAGATAGGGCTGTAAGTATTTCCAGACGGATCCAAATAAGGGTGCGTTCTCATTGCCTACATTATCCAAGTGAAATGCTCCCCAAATCTCATCATTTGTGCTCAGCCCTGAAGAAGTGATATTTCCAGATCCAATAATTAATAGTCCATGTTTAACACCTGTTAAAAGCATAATTTTAGGATGAAAAACACCAGTTTCATATACAGGCTGAAAGTTGTACGTTTTGTTGTGCTTAAACTCCTTACCTGTTGTTGCTTCTTGTGCCATTTCCAGATAGTGACCATCTGCAAGCACATTCACATTTTTAACGTTTGCCAGTCTTAATGTAGGAAGTAATCTCTCTTCAAAGAAGGAGAAATCCAATGAATAACAAGTTAGCACGCAAGAGTGATATTTACCCCTATGCTTACCAATTAGCTCCAGTATATTTCTTCTCTCAATCATTAGTAAGTGTTATTTGGTTTAAGACTTGTTCTCCATATTCTGTTAAGGAATTATCAGTTGCTATGATACTAAGGTCCTTCATGAAGGAGATTAAGTTCCCGATTCTTGGACCGGTATAGCTTGCTTCGAAATTTCCAAGGTATCTAATATGATGATCTTCAATGATGAACTTTTGTGTTGATAGTGCACCTCCACGGATCTTGCGAAAAGCAACGTATTGGTGTCTGTAAATTATATTCTTAAAGATATACTCCCTAATATAATCTACAAATGGCAGTGTTAATTTTGCTCTAAATTGAAGTAGGAAATAACCTGGCCCCTCTCCATCTTTTGCAAGATTATTATTCTCTCCATACTCTTTTAAAAGTGCAAGCTCATCAATATTATTAAGGTATTCAGAGAACATGAGAAGGAAACCATAAAAGACCTTATCAATCTTTGAACTGCTGGAAGCATTAGATATGGAATAGTATTCATCTGGTTGAAGTCTTCCAAGTACCTCAATTAATGGTTCATTGCTTTCTTGCACCAGACCTTCACTTATAAACTTTTCAATAACTTGGTTAGTAACCTCATCTACAAATTTGTTTAGAGGAACCCAATTAGGTCCATAATTGCCTTCTAGGTAGTCCAGAGTTCCATTAAACAAAGATGTATTAGAATAATGCCAGAACTCATTGAATTGGTAGTAGTACCAGCCAAGCAAGCTTGCTTCTCTTTTATTATCTTTCAAGCCTTTACTATCATATGCTGAGTAAACAAATTCACGATCACTAAATTGCTCAGGTCTGGATTTAACAAAACCAAGAAGGTGGAAAATAGAATCTTTCCTGAGTGTTGCCGGTTCTTCTTCAATTCTTAGTGGAAAGTCTTTTTGAAGCAATAGCCTTGTTAGCAATTGCTGTTCTTGAGAGTTCTCATTAACTTGAGTAAGATTAAATTCAGGAAGTAAATTTTGTAGTTGAGTCTCTGAGATCTCCCCTTTAGATAAACAATCAAAAAACAGTTCTCCTTTTTCAGCAGGAATGCTTTCATTAAAAGCCGAAGAAATCATTTCTCCACTTACGAACTCATCCTGTCGTGAATTAGTCCTTGCATAAACACCATTACTATCCCGGTCAATGATTATCCCAATATCCCTGAGAGATCCAATATAATACTGACCAAATGCTCCCCATCTGAAATTCCAATAAGTATTGGCAGTGGATCCATCTTGCTTGGCTATTCCAGCTTCCAAGTTATGAATTTCTATATCTTCTTTTTGGATCTCATTTTTGGCATAGTTGCTACCTGGAATACTACCATTATCCCCTTCATAGAATTGAGAACTTAATGCAATTATATATTCCGCAGTTCTTATGAAATTACGTTGGTGCTCCGGATTCGTACTCCCAATTCTCTGACTGTATTGGTCTAACAACCAACAGTAAAAACTGTAATATCTAATTCTACCGGTTACGTTGTTAAGCCCTGATAGTAATAGAGAGAATGTGGCATCTGAAGTGTTCTGAAGACCAAGGGGATCCAAACCACGAATAAAGTTCATCCGCTCTCCAAAGAATGGTAAAATACTCTGATTACTTTTTATAACCTTTTCCTTTATGGACATGTTTTATTTGCGCTAATGGTCATGCTTAACATAAGTTACAGAAGTAGGGATTCGGACTTGTAGGCTTAGACCTGATTTGGATGGAAAGTTAATTAATTTTCTTTGAAAAATTAACTACTATTTTTGATAACTGATATTCGCAGATCTCTTTAGTTTAAATAGAATTTAATATCCTTTTTCTCTTTAAAAGTTTTCCTTATATAAAAACCACTATTCATTAAATCAATAAGATTTGCTTTAGTCGGATGTTTATATCTATTAGGACCAAAAGAAATTATGGCTTTGTCAACTTTAACCTTATTAGGAACTTTATAAATATATTTCCCAGCATTTCCGCCGTGATGTGGAACAACTAGATGGTGAGTATGGGGATAATTTAAATGACAAAGAATATCCCTTGAAATTTGATCATAATTTGCATCCCCAGGTAATATGACACTTCCCTTTTCAGCTTTCACAGATAGAGCAAGTCCAGAAATATTCTTATTCTTATGTTCAGTAGAATTATAAAGAACAACTTGATCTTTTAAACTATTAACTGGTTTAAATTTTATAGGATTACCTTTTTTAAAAGAGTTTGCAGATAGAGTAAAGACATTATTATATCCTATAGATTTAAATAATCTTTGAAATAAAATTCTACTGGTTAAAGTTGGAACTATATTTCGACAGATAAATGATGAAAAATTATCGTTTAAATTCTGGCCGAGCATTCCAAGAAGAGAGTGATAATGATCCTTATCCCAGTGAGATAAAATTAATATTGGCTTGGAGGTAGGATAAGTTTTATTCCTATTTCCAATTATTGTTAAAATTTCATCCTTTTTTGCATGTATAGAAGCACCTGCATCGAATACATATTTAATTGTGTTATTTAGAGATATTTCATTCCAATTACCATGTCCAACATTTCTGACATTTATTCCAATCTTCCCATTACTATCAAAAATTATATCCTCAGTTTTGTTTCCGGTCCAAACAATGTTGTCAAGATCTTTTTGAGAGATCGAATGATCAAATATTTGTTCAGTAATAGAAGAACAATCAAATTCGAAACCTATTAAAAAAGAATCATTTGTTTCTAGGTTTCTATCTACCTGATTGGAAAATTGATTTAATATTTCAGGATTTAAGGCGTAAACAGTATTTTCTTGAATTCTTCGACCTTTGTAATTATTCAGGAAAACCATTGTCGCTTTTTCAAGAGAAAGTTGAAAATTTAAAATTGTATTGAAAGTTTGATATTGATTAGAATCTATGAAGTCAAATAATACCGTACGTTCTTCTTTATTATACTCCTCTATATATATTAGTGGGTAATTCGAATAATTTCTTAGGTGACTACTATAATTCATTTAAAGTTAATTCTAACGGCAGTCCGTCTAAAAACCTTAGTTTACTGCCAATTATGGACTAAAATAAGCTTTTTAAACTTGGGAATGGGGTAGAAGGTTCTCTTATAAAAGTCCTTCATCTTTACGAAAGTTCCTATACAAATTATAATCACCTCCTAAAATAGTTAATTGAATATACTGAGTATCACGAAAGAAATAATGATTCACTCTCTGAACATAAAAGTCGTCGGTTTGAAACTTAGCTTTAAGAAAAGGTAATTGAATATTTTCTCCAACTTTAGGTATAACAGGTAAACTATCTAATACCATATAATGACTTACTCCAAACTTATGAATTTCTAACTCAAATTTTGTATTAGAAAAATTTAAATAGGGGGTATTCATAAAAGGAAACATTAACTCATGAATTTTCCTAACTGAAGTCCTTGTGGTAGAATATTCAATTCCTGTGGCTTCTGAAATGCTTTTAAGACTTGGCCATGGTTTATCCTCATCATCAATAAAGTTACTTTCAAGCAGGTAATCGGTGATTGGTTTTAAGTTGGGAAAGTCTTGAGCAACTTTTGACAGGTGAACATCCACATAAAGTAAATCTAAAAGAGCTTGCTTAATTGAAATTTTGTCCATTTTTTCTTTAAATTTATGAAAATCTTAAAAGAAATTAAACTTCAATTTAAAAATAATAGATGCCCCTAATTATGCCCCTTAAAAAGAAAAGGCCCGTAAACAGTACGTTTACGGGCCTATCAGCGGAGAAAGAGG
>JBDNHN010000007.1:0-3687 GCA_041688725.1 Gillisia sp. | reverse complement strand
ATTTTAATCTTTTCATCATCGGTTTTAATCTTGATTTTATCACCGTCGTCTTTTATCTTCATTTCAGTATTCATATCATCTGCTTCCTCTTTTGATTCGGAGGTTTCCCTACAAGAGACAAGCATAATACTGATAGTCATTAAAAACAATACAGATTTAAAAAATCGTTTCATAATTTTTGGATTTTCTTGGTTATTTAAATTAAAGGTAGCTTAATTTTTACCATATAAATTTAGTTTAACATAAAAAAAAGATTTATGTTAAACGGTTCCGTTATCGAAATTTTTAGGACAAGCTATTATTTGATGGGTTTCGTAAAGATTTGAGACATTCTCTTTCTTTATAATATTTTCGTTTCCATCCAAATTTAATCCGGTTATCGCACAAAATATACTTATTAATGCGGCTATGAGAATTTTAGTTAAGGCTATCATAGTTAATTATTTTGAATTTCTATCCCGTCTTTATCGATCCGTATTTTATTGGAACTGTCTTTATTGATATTTATGCCTTTCCCATTGATACGAATTTTCACATTATCTGTAGAATCTCCTCCTTCAAAATCGATGGTCCCATCAAACTCATCTTCCTTATCCCAGGAATCTTCACTGCCGCTACTCATTTGTTCTATGGGACAATTCTCGCAGGAGGTCCTATTATCATTTATTTTCAGGTAATTCCCTTCTTCCCCATAATTTAAAATATTGCCGTAAAAATCGGAAGAATGATGAAAATCTTCGATGTTTCTATCGGGATAAAGCGTGGAGCCTATTGGTAAATAGAGAATTACCCGAACATCCTGATCCCTGTATTTGTTATTTAAATCGGAAGTTAAAAATGAATTTAGGAACAATTTATTATCAGAGAATTTAGTGCTATAATTGATATTTTTAGCCCGGGTCCGGGCATCCTTGGAATCACTGCCCTCAGCCGATTTAACAATTTCAATTTTCCCAATGGAATCCCTGGTAGATTTAATAACCAATCTAACATCGGTAGAATACATGATCTTGTGGTCATCTTCATCGTATTTTATTTTTACATCACTCTTATAGATATTTGAAGAATATCGTGGATCAGACTTCATTGCCAAATAAAGTGTATCCTGAGCTGTTACCGGTAAAACTTCGGTGATTATTACCTCACCGTCAAAAGCACGATGGGTAGCCTGTTGGATACCAATTACAGCTAAACCTATTACAGATAGCAACCAGAGACCTAGTAGCACTAATTTGGCCGGGGTTCCCAAGGATTTTAATTTATTTACCAGGATCTTTAACCCCAAAATAAAGAGGAAAAAGAAAGGGATGCCTACCGCAAAAAAGCTAAGTAATGAAATTAGCCAAAGTGGGGATCCAATTGCAGCCATTTCAATATAATCAGTCCAGGGAGCATCAAATAATCCAAAAATTCCCACTGTAAATAGCCCAATAAACAACCCGATTAGAGTGGTACCGGCGATAAGCAGTAGCAAAATCCCGATTAGTTTTACAAAAATATTAAGAAAAAAAAGGATAACTGCTCCAATTCCAGTAGCCGCTGATGTTGCTCCGGACTTTGCCTGTTTTCCGAATTTTTCATAATCTGCATTTTTCACTTTTCCTGCTACATCATCAAATCCTTCTCTTATTTTTCGCTCGATATTAGTTATATTCACTGCTTCCCCACGCATGGAAAGTTTGTCGGCGGTTGTTTTTGCTTCAGGGACAAAGATCCATAGTGCAATATAAATAAGTATAAACGCGCCACTGGAAGCAATGCTAAGGATGATCCAAAGTAATCTTACCCAAATAGCCTCTATGCCTAAATAATGTCCTAAACCAGAGGAAACCCCACCTACATAGGAATGTTCTGTATCCCTGAACAATTGTTTTCCTGAAGTTCGTGAATTTGAATAGCGAGGTTGATCCTCAAATATTTCTTCGTCAACCATATAATCTTCAGGTTGACCCATAATTGTGATAATTTCATCAACCTCCTTGCTACTGATTACTTGCTGTTCATTTTTAATCTTTTCAGCAAATAACTCGGCAATCCTGGCTTCAATATCTGCTATAATCTCATCCTGACCTTGTGTATTGGCTAAAGAGCGTTTAATCGCATCAATATAATGTTGCAATTTGGCATATGCATCTTCATCAATATGAAAGAAAATGCCGGCAAGGTTTATATTTACTGTCTTATTCATGATTCTTGTTTTTTTGTGTGGTTACTAAAGTTACGGCAGTTTGCAAATCATTCCAGGTGTGAGTGAGTTCTTTTAAAAATTCCTTTCCGGTATCAGTCAACCCATAATATTTTCGCGGTGGTCCACCGGTGGATTCTTCCCAACGATAATTGAGTAATCCTTCATTTTTTAACCGGGTTAGCAGTGGGTAAATTGTTCCCTCTACAACCAGTAGTTTTGCGTTTTTAAGGGTATCAAGAATTTCGGCTACATAGGCATCTTTGTCTCTCAAGATGGAAAGTATGCAGTATTCAAGCACGCCTTTACGCATTTGGGCTTTGGTGTTTTCAATCTTCATTGCCTTTGATTTTGAGTGTTATTAAACTGTTCATTTTTTGATTGATTATTTCCAACGTGGGTTGGAGTGATGAAATTGATGCTCAACGGATATTTATATAAATGACCTTCGCTAGCTTTAATTGTTGCAGTTATTACCGATATAATATCCAGAATTAATAATGCCAGTAACAAAAGCCCTATAAATCCACTATACAGCAGAATGGGAATTGCACTTGCAACATTACTTATATTGATGAATTCTTCTGAAATGGAGAATGGTTCGTGCAGACTAAGTTCAATTCCCAAAAAAACGATTCCTGCAGTCCCAATGCATATCAACATTATAAAATAGAGAAATATGCTTATTTGAAAATTAATGGCTTGCTTTCCGTGTTCGTCTGCGAAGGGGTCCTGCTTTTTTGCTGTCCAGAGAATAAGCGGAAAAATAAAATTTCCGAACGGAATAAAAAACTTTGAAAATGTGGATAGATGTATTAAAGCAGCCATCGTTTTATCCGGATTTGTGGTTTGATTATTCATGATGAATTGATTTTCTTATGCAAATATATGTCTTTAAAAAGGTAATATGCAAAACAAAGTACTATAATTTTTATCTGAACGTAAAAATTTAACATTTCGTTATGTTTAAAATTTTGAATACTTTTAGGAAAAACAAAGATCAACTATGAAAATGTCCCCAGGAAAGTTCAATTCATTTCTATTTTTAAAATTACCAAGCGCCTGGATATGTGGAGTTAGGGTGCAACAAATTGACAATCAGCGTTGTGAGACTAGCGTAAAACACCGATGGATCAATCAAAATCCGTTTAACTCCATGTATTTTGCAGTACAGGCAATGGCTGCCGAATTGAGTACAGGAGCAATGGTAATTGGACATATACAAGAAAGCGGTAGAAAAATATCCATGTTAGTGGCTCAAAATAAAGCCGTTTTTTCAAAAAAGGCCACAGGAAGAATCAGTTTTATATGCGATAACGGGAAGTCGGTTTCTGAAGCGATTTCAAAAACAATTGAAACCGGAGAAGGCCAAACCGTTTGGATGAAATCTGTTGGGGTAAATGAGGATGGAGTGGAAGTCTCGGTTTTTGATTTTGAATGGACAGTTAAATTAAAATCGAAATAAATAAGGAGTTTTGTATTGTTTTACAGAACAATTACGT
>JBDNHN010000514.1:0-3690 GCA_041688725.1 Gillisia sp. | reverse complement strand
TTCAGAAATCAAATAAACCCTTAAAACAAAAAAATGAAAAAAGGACCATTTTACGAAGATGAGGACTTAGTGAAAATCGCTAAAGTCTTTTACCAACTGGCAAAAAAAGATGCTGAAAAAAACAATCAGGAAGACATCCTAAACGCTAAACAAGCTGCAAAGCTACTCGACCTAAGTCCGGCAACAATCTACGGCAAAACTCATCGCAATGAAATTCCATACTTCAAACAAGGAAAAAAGCTACTTTTTTCTCGCGCCGCCCTAATTGAATGGCTGAAGAAGGGAGAAAATCCTGTGGCTATTATTGAACCTTCAACAGCGAAATCTAAGGCAGATGAGTATCTACACAAAAATCGGAGATTTTAAAAAACCTTGTAAAGAAGAAGATATGTATTCGAAACAAAATTATAACTGCGGATGTTTTGAGCAGCAAAAAGCTACCCGGAAACGAGACCCAAAAAAATACTTTTTGGTTTTGAACTTAAATCAGAATGGTTCTACGGCTGTTTACTATGATGCCTTGAACAATACTATGAAAGTTCTGGATACAAAAACTTACAAGGAGAAGAATCATTCTTATCCGTTAGTCTAACGTTAACTTAATTCATAATAATGGAAAAACACCTGTATATATGTAATTATTGCTCCAAGCAATACTTACCTAAACGAAGATTCAAACAGCGTTTTTGCAGTAGCAGCTGTAGAGTTAATGCTCATAACCGAAAACATAAAATTATGCTCTTAAAGGATCCAAAAGGTCTTTCTAACCCTTCTAAAGATAAATCCAAGGAGGGAATATCTTTGGCTGGAATATCTAATGCTGCACTTGCCAATATAGCAACAGATATAGGTAAATCAATTTTCACCAAAGTGGAAAACAGACCTGCTACTAAAGGCGACATCCAAGCTCTGCTCAATAAAAACACTGAAAGATATATCCTCGTAAAAAACATCCCGAAAAGATTTGATGGTGCTTCGGCATATTTCGACACTGAATCAAAACAAGTAGTTCATTTAAAAATTTTACCGCAATGGAAATAGAAAGTTTAACAGATATCGAAAAGGCAATAACTGATAACAGTAGCAGTCTAGAGGAAAATGCTGTCAAACAACTCAAAGAAATTATTGACGATCTGCCAGATTACATTCAAAATTTGATTTCTGAATCATTTGAACACAAGAGAATTCCTAAAGAATACCTTTTTAGTTCTATTCTCTTTGCCTTTAGCAATGTGGCTGGATTAGCTTTCCAAATAGATGCACTTGGGTACTCAAACCACGGCAACATCTATTTGGCTTTAATAGGCAGCCGAGGTGATTCTAAATCACCTGCCATGGATATAGCAACAGCTCCTCTTAATGAGTATGACAACAAAATGTTTAAAGAGTTCCAAGAAAAATCTTTGGAGAATGGATGCGACGAAACTTTGGTGAGAAAACAATTACTCATTCAAGACGCAACAATTGAAGCGGCTTATTTAAAGCATTATGAGAATCCATGTTCTTTAGGTGTTTTTATGGATGAGATGTTTCACCTTATTGAAAAAATGGGAAATCCTACCAGCAAAGATGGTCCTATGTGGCGACAGCTCCTTCTCCAAGGAAATACAAATAAACACGTGGATATAATTAGAAAGACCACTCAAAGCTTTCGTCTTCCAAAGGCCTATCCTGTACTAATGGGTTCCATCCAGCAGGATTTTATTCCTAAAATTTTTTCAGGTGGTAATGAAGAATCCGGCTTTACAGATCGTTTATTGTTTACTTCTAAATTAACTCATAACCCAAAACAATCGAGATATAGAATAGATCAAGATTGCTTAAGACAGTACTCAGACAATCTTCTTAGGATAATGCAGCACCGTAATTCAATTGTAGAAAATGATTTAAATGAACCTTATATTTTCACTTGTACCACAGCGGCTGAAGATATTTTATTCAATTATACACAGGACTTATTAGATCGCCAGGAACAGACTGAAAGTGGTGAAAAAGAGTATCTATCTAAAGTCCAAATAAACATTCATAAAATGGTTTTACTCTTACATCTGATTAAACAATCAGCTTCACCAGAACTTTGTTTAAAAATAGAACCTGATACAATTAAAGAAGCTATTAAAATTATGGAGTTTTACCTAACGAACTTTAAAATTATCAGACTTAAGCGGGAGGGGCAAGTAACAAATGTTGACACCAATAAAATTATAAGGATTGGTATTAAAAATAAGGCAACTCAACAGCAAATCGCTGCTGTTTTGGGTGTTGACAATTCGACAGTCTCCAGAAAAATGAAAAGAATTAAATCTTAATGCAACCTGCAACCTGCAATCCCGTTAAAGTTTTACCTATAAATATGATACCCAATTAGATAGGGCTAATACAATGCGAAATTGCATGTTGCAAGTTGCACATCACTTTATAATATGCTCATACCAATAGACAGAATATTAAAATTTAGCAAGAAAAGGGAAAACACGATTATTACCCCCTGCTGTGGTAAACGAAATACCGATGGGAAATTCGTTAATTATGAGAGTTATCCTTCAAACTTTGGGTACTGCCATTCCTGCGGGGTAGCTACTACCCCACCAGCTGTGTACAAGGATGAAAAGGGAGAACAATACCAATGGAATGAAATAACTAATAACTGGGATAACAACATAGTTAATACCCCTCCGACCATTCTTGTATTAGAAGATAAACACAATCTAAATCTTCCCAAACAAAGGTTTATAACTGAATCAATCATCTGGAAGTATTATGAGGTAGTGCCCGAAAATAATCTTCTTCAATATTTAAGAAAGAGTTATTCAGAGCAAGATATGGACCGGGTAAAGGAAGATTATGTACTGGGGTCAACCAAAGATGGTGGCACTATCTTTTGGCTAATTAATGAAGATCTTCAGATTCAAAAAAACAAGATTTGTTACTATCGCGAAAACGGTAAAAGAACCAACCGATTTAAGGCTCCCTACAAAAATGAAGATGGTTACTATGCCTGCTTATTTGGTGCTCATCTTTTAGGGGGGATTAGAAAAGGAAAGGATCTTGTGGTCTTGGTGGAAAGCGAGAAGACCGCTATTGTAGGGGCAATAATGCTTCCACAGTTTACTTGGTTAGCTTTTGGAGGGATAAATGGATTAACGGAGCGTAAGTCTTCCTATTTAAGTGGCCATAAGGTTTTGATGATCCCAGACATTAGTGAAAAGGCCGTTTTGATAGCATATGAAAAACTTTCTTATCTCAGATCCGTCGGTGTCAATGCAAGAATCTGGGATATGACTGAAGGTAAAACGGATCTTCAATTAAAGCAAGAAGGAATTTACAATAACGATTTAGAAGATTTCATCAGAAAGATTATCTGATTAAATAGGATATATCGCTAATCACAAGATTACAGTTACAACACGGTAATAATATAGAGACATCTATACAAATTACTTAAAATCAGTTATTTGAAAGTTTGGATTAGACAGATAAACAAAGAATCAACTGAGCATACACCTCCCGGAACCTTTTTTGCCCATCAAACTTAATATTCGTTTGAGATTGTAGGCTATAAAGATAAAGCCTACATCTTCTGAGGCTCGTTTCTTTCCATTTTTGGAAAGAATTTGATCAAAGCCCTCCCGAGGCTTCGGGACCTCTTTATAGTTCCAAAGGGATGCTCTACAATGGCTTGACTTCGGC
>JBDNHN010000513.1:0-2038 GCA_041688725.1 Gillisia sp. | reverse complement strand
TCGCAGGATTAATCATATTAGGAATATTGGCTCAATGGGTAGCCTGGAAATTAAAAACTCCGGCAATTTTACCGCTTATATTAATAGGGCTTCTATTTGGCCCCTTCTCCACCCTGATATCAGAAGATGGAGGAAAATGGATTGAACCTATCTGGAATGGCGAGCATGGATTATTTCCCGGAGAAAGTTTATACTATTTTGTTTCCCTGGCAATCGCGATAATCTTATTTGAAGGCGGACTTACCCTTAGAAAAAGTGAAGTAGGAGTAATAGGGCATGTAATAGTCAAATTAATAAGTGTTGGGGCGGCGGTAACCTTTTTTGGTGCCGGTTTAGCTGCACATTTTATTTACGGATTTTCCTGGCAAATTTCATTCCTGTTTTCATCATTAATCATTGTAACCGGACCAACGGTGATTTCCCCGATTTTACGGAATATCCCGCTCAAAAAGGATATTTCTTCCATTCTCAAATGGGAAGGGATTTTAATAGACCCAATAGGCGCGCTTATCGCGGTGTTAGTCTTCGAATTTATAAGGGTGGAAGGCGGTCAGGATTTTACTCAAACGGCGATGCTTGAATTCGCAAAAATCCTTATATCCGGATCTATGTTCGGGTTTGCTTTTGCAAATGCGATTGCTTTTCTTATAAAAAGGAACATTATCCCCCATTATTTGCTCAATGTTTTTACTCTTGCAGCGGTGTTAGGGGCTTTTGTGCTATCCGATATTTTTGCACACGAGAGCGGACTTTTAGCCGTGGTAATCATGGGAATGGTTATGGGAAACAAAAATTTGCCCAATATCAAGGAACTTTTGTATTTCAAAGAATCCTTAAGTGTTCTTTTAGTTTCAATTTTGTTTATCCTGCTCGCTGCAAATATAGAAATTGAAGAGCTTTTATTGATCTATAACTGGAAATCGCTTCTTCTGTTTGGTATTGTGGTTTTGTTGATAAGGCCTTTGGGGGTGGTTTTAAGTTCTTTGGGCTCTGATCTTAAAATAAATGAAATCGCGTTTATAAGTTGGGTTGGCCCCCGGGGAATTGTGGCGGCTGGAATCGCTTCCTTATTCGGAATAAAACTCGTTCAGGAGGGAGTGGAAGGAGCCGAATATATTACTCCCCTGGTTTTTATGATCGTATTATTTTCAGTATTATTAAATGCTGCAACTGCCCGGCTTTTTGCCAAACTTGTAGGGGTTTTTATTAAAAATTCTGAAGGCATCCTAATTATTGGAGCTTCCTCAATTTCACGATTAATAGGGAAATACCTTCAGGACAATAAAAGGCATGTAGTATTAGTGGATAATAACGCCGACAATGTTAAAAAGGCAATTATTATGGGATTGGAGTCAATTGTAGGAAGTGTTTACTCTGATGATCTTATGGATAATATCGAATTAAACGATGTAGGCTATTTAATGGCCATTACCGGTAACAGCGATATCAACCGAACGGCCATTAATAAATTCAAAAAACAATTTGGCGAAAAAGGTTCCTATCGTGTTATTTCTTCTGATGAAATGAACGATCCCGAAAAAAATCCTACAGAAGGCCTTTTTTCTCCAACTGATGATTTCATCAAGCTTTCTGATGTTTCCAGGAGATTTCCAACTATTCATGAAGAACCCTTGAATAGCCGTGAACATTATGAAGGACTAATAGAAATTTCAAAAACCGACCTGGATATAATTCCACTTTTTGTAAAGGCCTCAGCCGGAAATTTAATTATCATCCCTTCTCAAAGTGCAGATGTTAAGATTGAAGAAGGTTCTCTTTTTGTTTATTTAGGTAAAAAAATACAAAAAGAAGATGATAAACAGGATCATGAAGATTTGGTCGAGGAAGTTGAGGATTAGTATGGAGATAAGATTTGAAAGTGACAAAGTGAAGAGTGCATAATGAATAATTATTAACTGCGATCCCGATAGCTTAAGGGAGTTGGAAAAAACAGCTTACATTGAAATTTTAATAAAAGATCTGCACAAATCAGAAGTGATTGATTATAAAAGTTAAACTCACCAGATTTCAATCTCAT
>JBDNHN010000512.1:0-1964 GCA_041688725.1 Gillisia sp. | reverse complement strand
GAAAACAACCAAGAATGTAAATCCGGCGATTTGATTTTATTGGACGTAGGAGCAGAATATGCAAATTATAACAGTGATATGACCCGGACTATTCCGGTTTCAGGAAAATTTAGCAAAAGGCAAAAGGAAGTTTACAATGCCGTAAACAAAGTTAAAAAGGAGGCGACCAAAATGTTGGTTCCCGGAACTATCTGGGGAGAATACCACATTGAAGTAGGAAAACTAATGACATCTGAATTACTGAATTTAGGGCTGTTGGACAAAGCAGATGTAAAGAACCAAGATCCGGATTGGCCTGCATATAAAAAGTATTTTATGCACGGAACCTCACATCATATCGGTTTGGACACTCACGATTATGGGATTTTGACCGAGCCAATGATGGCAAACCAGGTGTTCACCGTTGAACCCGGAATTTACATTCCAGCTGAAGGATTCGGGATTCGCTTAGAGGATGATCTTGTAATTCAGGAAAAAGGAGAGCCCTTCAATTTAATGGGCAATATTCCTATTGAAGCAGATGAAATTGAAGCCTTGATGAATTCATAAAGCCTTCTTTAAAAATTTATTTTTTAAACCCTCCTTCAAAATTAATACAATTTTGAAGGAGGGTTTCTTTTTTTAAATCCTTATTGTCCGGTGAAAAATTAGCCACGAATTCATGAATATTTTTATGTCTTCCTCCCAACTCTATTCTGCCATAGAATAGCAAAAAAGAAGGCTAAAAAAGCCGGGGTCACCCATCCCAAGCCATAAACGGAGAGCGGGATCCATTTCTGAACATCCCCAAACAACTCGGTGGTTAAAACATATTTCAATGCATCGGGAAGGCTAAAAATTATTGTCGCAATTACAGTTGCCCTCATCACCAATGTTGTTCTAAATTTGGCAGGCATAACATTCAGCAAAATTAAAACAATGGTTAAAGGATAGATCAGCATCAAAACCGGCAGGGCGATTTCTATGATTGCATTTACAGAAAAAGCACCCATCACAATCCCAAGTATGCAAGCGATTGTCACGGTGATTTGATAGATATAGGTTTTGTGGATTCGTTCTGCCATAAAATCGGCTGTACCGGTGATAATACTTACTGCAGTGGTAAAACAAGCCAACGCAACCAAAATAGCCAGGCTTATTTCGGCCATAGATCCAAGGTTTAAAAAACTAATTCCTGAGAGCAACTGAGTTCTTGTAATATCGGCAGGAAATTCAGAATTGACCATTGCCCCATTGTAAATGAGCCCACCATATACCAGCAGCAATCCAAGTGCGGCCAGGATTGCAGAGTTGATTATGATTTTCCTTATTTCAACCCCGGAGGTATATCCCTTCAGTTTAACCGAAATTATTATCACTCCTCCAACAACTAATGCCGCAATGGCATCAAAGGTCTGATACCCTTCAAAAAAACCATCTAGAACAGGAAGTTTTGTGATCGGTTTCCCCATAGGCTTGTATTCAGAAAAAAATCCGCTGAAAATAATGAAGAGCAACAATAACAAAATAGCCGGGGTAAGGAATTTCCCCATGTTATTGATCACGGTAGAACGCTTTATTACAAAAACAAATACCAGAAGAAAATAAATAACGCTTGTGGTGAGCGGAGAGACATCAAAAAATGGCTGTACCGCTATCTCGTGTGTCACAGCGGCAGTTCTTGGCGCAGGAAGCGCTACACTGATAATGTAAATGAGGATACAAAACACTATACTAAAAACCGGCGAGATTTTTTCGGCAAAATTGAACATCCCACCCTGTAACCGGGCATGGGCAAAAATACCCAAAAGGGGCAGTCCTACTGCGGAAATCACAAAACCCAGAGCCACCAGATACCACTGGGAACCGGCAAAAAATCCTAAAAAAGGAGGCAGTATTAAATTCCCTGCACCAAAAAACATAGCAAATAATGCAAATCCAACCACAAGGGCTTCTTTTGTAAATTTCATTTAGCGTTTCAAATT
>JBDNHN010000511.1:0-2893 GCA_041688725.1 Gillisia sp. | reverse complement strand
CAATTACGATCACAAGTGCCCAGGTTTCCTTGGCATCCCATCCCCAGTATCTTCCCCAGGATTCATTTGCCCAAATTCCGCCAAGAAAAGTTCCGACAGTTGCCAAAAACAAACCAATAGTTATAACCATTTCATTAATAAAAGTAAGCTCAGATATAATCGAATTTAACCTCTTTTTGTTTTTAGGATTTTTAAAAATAAATATAACCATATTCATTAACCCCAGAACAAAACCTAAACCTAAGAAACCATAACTTATGGTAAGTGTAGCTACGTGGATAATTAACCAATAGGATTTTAAAACCGGCTGTAAATTTGTTAACTGAGGATCATAGCTGCTGTGGCTTGCCGTCATTAAGGTGAAAAATGCAAGCAAGGCAGTTGCCGCCAATGTAATTTTGGAATAGCGCACAAAACTAAATCCCGCCAGGATACTTCCCCAGGAAACCAAAATCAAAGCCTCATAACCATTGCTCCACGGCGCGTGTCCGGATAAGTACCATCTCAATCCCATTCCATAGGTATGGTAAATAAATGCGATTCCCAAAATCGCGATCAAGACGTTTAATGTATAATAAACGAACTTATTTCTCTTTCTCAATAAATTATCCACGAACGCAAATCCCAATAATAAAATACTAAGCAGGCCATAAATATTTTTGAGATTGATAAATATTTTAGACTCATTATATTCAACTTCCTTGTCAATTTTTGCCTTTGAAGGCAATATTCCGGCTGCATCACTTTGTCTTTGTATGCTTTCAATATAACCCAATATTTTATTTGCGTTTGAATAATTTCCCGAGGCTGCAGCTTTATTCACTTCCAACAAATATAACCTCATCAAATTTCTGTAATTAAAAACCTGCAGTTGCAAATCGTCATTCAAGGTCTTAATTGTTCCTTTTAAAGGAATGGAAGCCATTGGATCGTTCAAATTAATCCATTTATTATTTTTTGAATTTTGCACCGGAAAAATAGTCAGTAAATTCCCTTGGGCCCCCTGCATGAAAATTTCTAACCGCTCATTGATCTTTATAATTTCCTTGTCAAATTTGTTTTGCGCGGCAGGTTTTTTTATAAACGCCGCTTCTGAAGCTGCACTGAGCTTATATGAACCATCATGATTGAAAAAGTCATTAAAAGCAGCATATTTCCCCTCTTTCCCTATAGCCGTCATCACCGGTTTCTCACTGACGTAAATAATTTTTTGTTGTTTCCAAAAATCAGGATTTAATGTTAAATCCAGAAAAACCTGCATAGCATCCATTTTTCCTTTTCCGGGAATTTCGAATTTATCCTTTTTTGAAATTTTATGCATTACATCGTAAGCCAATGTATTTACCGGAGCGAATCTGCCGGCATAAGTTTGAGTGATCAGATGACCAAATTTTTTGGCATGTTCTACAGTAACTTTAGTTGTGCCGGTATTTTGCAATGGCAACTGACTCACCCCATTTTGTGAAAATACAGTTGAAACACTAAAAAATCCAAAGGCGATAATCGCGATTAAATTCTTTCTTTTATCGCGGATCTTTGTGATTTTTTTCATTAAATCCCTATATCTGGTATTTTTACTGAACAAGGTTAGTATAAATCCAACAATCAATAAAAAATATCCAACATAGGTGATCCAAGTTCCATAAAAGTCGTGGTTTACAGATAAGATCGTTCCTTTTTCATCTCTGTCGTATGATGATTGGAAAAACCTGTAACCCCCATAATCTAAAATATTGTTCATGAAAATTCTGTGATTTTTGATTACCCCATTTTTTTTGTCTATTAAAGTTACCTCACTTGCATAAGATGAAGGGCTCTCAGAACCGGCATACCGTTCTAAAATAAATTCATTCAATTTAATTTCAAATGGAAGTGCAATTTTTTTACTTCCGTAAGCCAATTTTATATTTGCATCGTCTACTTTAAAGCTTTGATATTTGTCTGTGTAACGAGCCCCGCCCAAAATGGTTGCTTCTTTGGTTTTACCTTTGTAATTAATATCCACAACCAGTGCATCTAAACCACTATTTCCGCCTTCCTGAGTAACATATTTTGAACCTGCATTTTTTAATTGCCGACCTAAAACAAATGCGATCCCGGTATTTTCAGGCTCATATAAATACCCGGGCTTCAGTTCTGCGGTAGAATCTTTTTCAATCTGACTAACAGCCATTTCAGGCAATTTAGAAGTTTTAATTGGCACGGGAGCGCTTAAATAGAGTTTCCCATCTTCATTGCCCGTTATATTTAAGGCACCTAAACTTTCACTGTTATTGTATGCGATATAAAACCCGTGAGATTCCTTTACTTCACCATCTTTTATCGTTAAAACATCCTCGTGCCCTTCAACCTGAAGCTTTAGTTCAACAAGGCTAATACCGCCCTCAGTTCCTTCTTCAAAAGTCTCCACGACATTTTTTAAATGATCTTTATATTTGATATTGACATCCCCGCTTTCTTTTGTAGCCAGATCAAAATCGAAAGAGTTATCGGTAATTGCACCAAAAAGGACGGGTTTTGCAGTATAATAATTCTGATTATCTACAGTTGCGTTTATACTTAAATATGGCTTAGAACTAGTGATATAATCTACGGTTTCTCCCTGACGGATATGCATAATCCCTTCAAAACCAAAATATCTGGTTACACCCGAACCAATTATTATTACAATAAACGCGCTGTGAAAAAGTAATCCTGGAAGTCTTTCTAACCTCAATAAATTATATCTTTTAATACTTCCAATAAAATTTATGACCAATAAGACTAAAACGATCTCAAACCATTTAGCATTGTAAATAATTAATTTGGCAGTAGTGATGTCATAGATTTCTTCTATAAATGTACCGGTTGCAATCGCTATTGTGAAAATAAGCAACAACACCAAGGTTGCCTT